>JACPFC010000042.1 GCA_016183175.1 Deltaproteobacteria bacterium | reverse complement strand
GTTTGAAGCAGAACTTCGGGAGAAAAAGGGAGTCGAAAGGGAAAAGAAGCGTCCGGAGGAAAGAGGGCGCGATCCCGATCTGGAAAAAAGGCTGGAAGCAATTCGGGCGGGCGGAAAAAAGTAAAAGATAGAGAAAGGATTTTTATGGGCAACACGGCAAAAATCTGGACCGAAAAAGATGGGGCCATCGACAATACCTACGGCTACAACGATTTTTTGATCACCTATCAGCCGATAATGGGCGGAATTGGCCTTAACGATCTGGACAACATCACCCAAGCCGCGCTGGAAGAGGCAAAGGAGCAGGTGACAGCGGGTGTTGCCCCGACGGAAAAAGAAGTCGAGGCCAGGGGCATGATTAGAGACGGCGATATCCTTTTCCGTTACGGCGAAGGGGGGCCGCTTGTTGTCCGGCATCCCATTTTTACCGACTTCTGCTCCGCGGAGGAAATCAAGCCGAACAATATTTTTCCGATGACCGAAGATGAAGTGCGAGCCGTCGCTTTCTTCAGCGACACCGCCTACGATGCCCAGTGGTGCGAGGCCGCGGTTGCCGGTATCGATAAGGGGGAGGAGCGCTTGATGATGACCTCCTGGGATTTGAGCAATCCCGAAGGGAGGGCCGGCCTTGAAAAATCTTTAAGCAGGATTGAGGAGGCCAAAAAAGGCGCCTCCGTTGCCGATCCGCTGGGCTTGGCAAAAAAGATTTCCGATCATCGTTTAAGCGCCTTAAAAGACTCGCTGGAGGAAAAAATGGGTTTGGTGGAGTCGGTAAAAGTCAAAATAGAAAAAAATCCGGTTGCCTCGGCCGTTATGGGCGTAGGCGGCCTTGCGGCCAGTCTCTATGTCGGAGGTCTTCTCACAGGGCGCGGTTTTACCGACGCCCCCAAGCTGGATCGGGTTCCATCAATAATTCGATCCGTTGTCTCCTCCTCTGTGACAAAGGCAAGGCCCTTGGGCGCCGCGGCTTTAAGATTTGGTTCTAATCTGTCCCGTTTCCTTTCAACGCCTCTGATCTTCGTAAATGTCCCCGATCCCTACAATCCCTACGGCAATCCATCCCCGCCGGATGCGTAAAACATTTTTGCTCTCGGGCAGGAAAGACAAAAGACCCTCCGCGCTTTAAGGTGGAGGATTTTTTAGTTGCCAATATGTATCAATTTCGGTACACTTGAATCATCGTGCACAAAGTTCTTTGGCACCCGAAGGCGCGCGAGGCAGTCCGCGGTTTTCCAAAAGAGGTGAAAAACGAAATCGGCTATCTTCTTTTCCGGCTTCAAAAGGGGGATCAATTAGGCATGCCCCATTCAAGGCCGATCAAGGCAGTGATGTCCGGGGTCGGTGAATTGCGGGTGAGGGGGACCGACGGCATCTATCGCGCCTTTTACTACGTGAAGACCGATATGGGCGTTCTGGTCTTTCATGCCTTTAAAAAGAAAGACCAAAAAACTCCCAAGAGGGAGATCGAGGCGGGGAGAAAAAATTTAAAGGAGTCTTTGTATGGCTAAAAAACAAAAGGTGTTTGTGAGTCGTAATGCGCATGAACTGGCCGAGGCAATTGGGCTGGGTCCTGCCGATGCCGTTGAGTGGGAATTGAGATACAGTTTAACGCGAAGGATTGCCGATACGGTCAAAAGAAACCGGTTGACTGTGTCGGCGGTGGCCAAGAATGCAAAAACCTCGCGGGCGCGAGTGACCCGGGTGCTCAAAGGCGATTCACAGGGCATATCCATTGATGTTCTTATCAGGATACTGGGAGCGGTGGGCCAGGAAATTGCCGTTCATTATAAGAAAGCGGCGTAATACGGCAATCCATCCCCGCCGGACGCGTAAAACATTTTTGCTCTCGGGCAGGAAAAACAAAAACCCCTCCGCGCATTAAGGCGGAGGGCGGGGTTTTTTCTCTTGAGGAAGCGGATACCCCCTGCTATTCTTGAAATCAATGGGGACAGCCAAAAAAATCCGCCATAAATACACCTACCGCGACTATCTCACCTGGGGCGACGACGAGCGCTGGGAGATCATCGGCGGCGAGGCCTACAACATGAGTCCGGCGCCCACTTTTGCCCATCAGCAAGTCGTCGCCAGGCTGACGCATTTTCTGATGACGAGGCTCGAGGGAAAACAGTGCATCCCTGTTATGGCCCCCATAGACGTGGTTCTCTCGGAAGAAGATGTCGTCCAGCCCGATGTCATTGTTGTCTGCGACAAACAGAAGATCCAAAAAACGCACATCGCCGGCGCCCCCGATCTTGTGATCGAGGTCCTTTCGCCGTCCACATCCCTGAAAGACCGCCGGGAAAAAAAGGATCTCTACGAAAAATTCGGCGTGAAGGAATACCTTCTGGTCGATCCCGACGAAAAGTATGTGGAAAGATATTTTTTGCAAAAAGGGAAATACGGCTCTTCCGAGGTGTTCGGGCCGAAAGACAAGCTCGCCAGCCGCTCGTTAAAAGGGGTCCGCCTTCCGCTCAAAGAGATTTTTTCGTGAAAAAATCGGTGTGAAGATAAAAAAACCCCTCCGCTTTCGGCAGAGAGGTTTTTTTGTTTTTGGTAGCGGGGCTTGGATTTGAACCAAGGACCTCGAGGTTATGAGCCTCGCGAGCTACCAGGCTGCTCTACCCCGCAATAGTGATGAAGCTTATAGTTTGTTTGAGAGAGGACTGTCAAGATGTAAGCCGTTTGGGATTTTTTTCATTTTGAGAAAAATTTTCCGCATTTTTTCAAAAATCAGAAAAATTTTTTAAAAAATTGCAACAAAAAAGTGCAGAAAGTGAAAATTTTTTCAAATTGGTGTTGACAGCCTTTTTTAAAACTCTCATAATTTCTTTAAGCTAAAAACAACCCAACACCACAAAAAAGGAGGGACGACATGGCTAAGAAAAGAAAAGCCAAGAAAAGAGCAAAAAAGAAATCCAAAAAAAGACGCTAGAGTCGTTTCTTGGCTCCAAATGAATTAACCCTGTGAGAAAACCTTTTCTCACAGGGTTTTTTGTTTTTTGAAATCCCCCCAACCCCCCTTCCCCGACAGGGGCCCCTTTCGGGGTGGCAAAGGGGGGCGAGGGGGGATTTATTTTCTTGCGGTTGTCAATCACTCGCCGTATTTCATGCCGATGCCCGACAAACCCTTATCCGGTGTCACTATTGTGGATCTCTCCCGCCTGATCCCCGGCCCCTTCTGTTCGCTCATTCTCGCCGACCTGGGCGCGCGGGTGATCAAAATGGAAGATCCGCAAAGGGGGGATTACCTTCGCAATATTTCCTGCGTCTACCGCGGCTTAAACCGGAACAAAAAAATTCTTAAGCTCGACATCAAATCGCAAAAAGGAAAAGAGGCCTTTGTCCGCCATGTCAAAAAGGCCGATATCCTTATCGAGTCGTTCCGGCCGGGTGTTTTAAAAAAAATGGGGTTCTCAATTTCCCAACTCCACAAAATCAACCGCAGGCTCATTGTCGCCTCCATCACCGGTTACGGGCAAAAAGGGCCGAATAAAAATCGCGCCGGGCACGATCTCAATTATATGGCGCTGTCGGGATGCCTAAATCCCCCCCAACCCCCTTACATCCAGTACGCCGACCTGGTCGGAGGGGGGCTTTTTGCGGCGCTGGCGATTATCAGCGCACTGTATCAACGGGGCAAAAAAGGGAATGGGGCCCATCTCGATATTTCCATGACCGATTCAATGATTTTCTTGAATCTGGCGAATCTGATTTTGATTCAGGGACCGATGGCGCCCAACATTTTAAGCGGCATTCTGGCGCGATATCGTGTCTATCCGACCTCGGACGGCAAATTTGTCGCCCTCGCGGCGTTGGAGGACAAGTTCTGGAACCGTTTTTGCGGGGTCATCGGCAAACCGGAATGGAAAGGAAAGGGATATGTCGATCAGGCGCCGGAGATCCATCAACAACTGGCCGCAATCTTCGCGTCAAAGACGCGGGATGAGTGGACGCGTCTTGGAAGGGAGAATGATTTTTGCCTGACGCCGGTGCTTGCGACGTCGGAAGTGTTGGAGAGCGCGCAGTTCAGAGAGAGGAAAAAATTTGTGAAAAAGAACGGCATGTTGTTTCCAAAGACGCCGTATTAAAATGTCAGGCATATTATACATCGTTGCCACCCCCATCGGAAACCTCGAGGACATCACCCTTCGGGCGTTAAAGGTTTTAAAAGAGGCGGACGCCATCATCACCGAGGACACGCGTCATTCGCGGGGCTTGCTTGCCCATTTTGGCGTTCAAAAAAAACTGGTTTCCTATTTTGAGTACAGCAAACAACAAAAGGCCGAAGCAATTATTTCGCATCTGGAGGCCGGCGAAAACCTGGCGCTCATCACCGATGCCGGAACGCCCGCCGTCTCCGACCCCGGGGCGCGGCTTGTCGCCCTGGCCCGCTCCCGCGGGATCGATGTTGTTCCCATCCCCGGCCCCTCCGCGGCAACGGCGGCGCTTTCGGTCTGCGGCTTCCCCACCGATCCGTTTCATTTTTGGGGTTTTTTGCCGCCATCCAACAACAAACGACGGAAGATCTATGAAGCAATAGCCCTACTTCCGGGGACGCACTGTTTTTACGAATCGCCGCACAAGATTTTAAAAAGGGTGGACGAGTGGGGGAATTATTTTTCAGAATTTTATCTGATGATCGGGCGCGAATTGACCAAAAAGTTCGAAACGATTTTGTGGGGGAAATTTCCCGAAGTCGCTGAACGGTTGAAACAGTCGGAGGCGAGGGGGGAGTATACGATTGTCTTGTCACGAGAAAAATTAGTATAGGTCCAATAAGGCCTATAGGACCTATAGAATGCAATATCAGTTCAAAGTAAAAAAAAGCGAACGGGGCGTCACCATCGAGAATTTTCTTCATGGCAAGCTCGAAAACTGGTCGCACAAAAAGATCAAGCAGGCGATCGACAAAAAAAGGGTTTTTGTCAACGGAAGACAGGTTTTTATTTCCAAATGGAATTTAAAACCAAACGACCGCGTCGAATTTCGCCCCGAAAAAGCCGACTACCCCTCTCTCCCTGCGCTTTCCAAATATCATTTCGTCAAGGTGCTCCACGAAGACCCATACCTGCTCGCCTGCGACAAGCCGCCGTTTGTGGACTACGACTCGTACGTGGCACAGGTGAATGCCTATCTCAAGCGGACCTCGCCGCAAAAAAAGTTTTATCCCTATCTGGGCCAGATGCACCGCCTCGACAAGGAAACCTCCGGTGTCATCATTTTCACCAAAAAGAAGATGGCCAACATCCTGGCCGACCAGTTTCGCGGAAGGAGAATAAGAAAAATATATCTCGCCGTGGTGGAAGGGAGGGTGGAAAGGGAAGAAGGGGTGATCCGCGGGGCGATTGAAAAAGGGCGGTTTGAAGGGGGAAAAAAGGGGCGGATCTCGCGGGAAGGGAAAGAGAGCGTCACTTTATTTCGCGTGAAAGAGCGCTATGACGACGCCACCCTGCTGGAGGTGCGGCTCGGAACGGGGCGGACGCATCAGATTCGCATCCATATGAGTGAGATGGGATATCCGGTGGTGGGGGATAAATTGTATAGGGGGGCCGACAAAATTCCAAATTCCAATCCGCCTGAGGCGGACCAAATTCCAAAGGAAAAATCGTCAATCGTCAATCGTCAATCTTCAATTAAAAGACAAGCCCTCCACGCCTGGAGGATCGAATTCGAGCATCCGGTGACGCGTAAATGGCTGAAAATAACGGCGCCGATTCCGGAGGATATGGGGCGGCTAATCGACAAGTTACGGACGGGATCCCAAGGCTGTTGACAAAGTCCCATCTGCTTCGTTGCCCGCTACGGCCGCAATCCTCACGTACTTACGTGTACGCTCCGGTTGCGGCCTTGCGGGCGCCTTGCATCTGGAACTTTCTCAACAGCCTGGATAAGACATAAGGGAGTAGACAGAAAAAAATTGGTTTAATAAAGTAATCTTTTATGGAACCTCTGAAATATCGCATTTTTGTCTGCACGGCGGACAAGGAGGAGGGAAAATCCTCCTGCGTCCGGCGCGGTTCCAAAGAAACGCTCGCCCTGCTGAAGGAGGAACTGGTCCGGCGCAATCTGCAGTTTGACATGAAGGCCGTGCCGTGCGGCTGTTTCGATTTGTGCGAACGGGGCCCCAATCTTGTCGTCTATCCCGAAGGAACCTGGTATTCCGGCCTGTCTTCGGAAAAAGTGGCCGATTTTGTCGAGACTCAACTGGTGGCCGGGAGGCGTTTTGAACCATGCGCCTGCGATGAGAAAGAATTGAAAGATTTTTTTGCGAAGCGCAAGATCCGAAAAATAGCCGAAGTGAAAAAAATATTATAACGACCGCAACAAATCCAATGCCTCTTTGTCTTCGTGACAATCCTCGCTTTTGGGGGTCTCGAGCGACATCGGAATGTTATCGAACCGCTTGTCATTCATCAGGCATTTGAAGGCGGTCAGGCCCAGAAGTCCCTTTCCGATATGTTCGTGGCGATCCACGCGGGCCCCCAGTTCCTTCTTTGAGTCGTTTAAGTGAAAGGCGCGGAGCCATTTGATTCCCACAATCCGGTCGAATTCCTCCCAAACCCCGGCGTAGCCTTCCCCGGTCCGCAGATCATATCCGGCGGCAAAGGCATGTTGGGTGTCAAAACAGACGCCGATCCGTTTTTGTTCCTTCACCTTTTCCATGATTGCGGCGAGATGTTCAAAGCGGTGCCCCACGGTGCTCCCCTGACCGGCGGCGTTTTCAAGAAGGGTGAGCACCTTGAAGTCCGGCGTTTTTTCGTGCGTGACATTGATGGCCGCGGCGATTTTTTTAATCGCAGTCTCCTCGCCGCTCCCCACATGCGCCCCGGGATGAAAGACAACCCCCATTAAGCCCAGCGCCTCACTCCGTTTGTGTTCCTCGATAAAGGCCCCAAGCGATCGCTGATAAAGGTTTGCATTGGGCGATCCGAGGTTGATGAGATAAGAGTCGTGCGCAAAGGCGGTTTTGATGCCGTTTGCCTTCATTTCTCCCCTGAATTTTGCCGCCGACTCTTTTGAAAGGACCGGGTCGTTCCACTGGTTGGAATTTTTGGTAAAGAGCTGGATGATTTCGCATCCGACGCTTTTTCCCCGGCCGGGCGCCCGCTCAACGCCGCCGGCAATCGACATGTGTGCGCCGAGGAGTTTAGCCATACGTTGGGTAAAAGTTGCGGGGCCAGGCATGGTTTTTCAGCTCGGTCCGTTCCTGTTCCGTCAGCAAAAGACCATCGGAGGCTTTGCTGTTCTCTTCCACATGTGCGACCGTCCGCATACCGGGAATAACGGTTGAAACGGCCGCCTGCGACAGGCAGAATTTCAATGCCGCCTGCGAGAGCGTTTTGATTTCGCCGCGGATGAGAACTTTAAGTTTTTCAACATGGGTGCAGGTCTCCTTCAGACGGTCCGGCGTAAAATATTTCTGCCTCCAGTCGCCTTTGTGAAATTGTGTTTCCGGAGTCAGCAATCCGGTCAGCGAGCCTTCATCGAAGGGGACGCGGGCGATCACCGCCACGTTGTGTTTTTGGCAGAGGGGAAAGAGTTTTTCCTCCGGGGTCTGATCGAAAATATTGTAGATCACCTGCACGCTGTCGATCAGGCCCGATGCGACGATTTTCAAGGCGCTATCCGGTTCGTGGTCGTTGATGGAAACGCCAAAATAACGGATCTTCCCCTGTTTTTTCAGTTTTTCAACCGCCTCAAGCCAGATCGGTTTTTCAAGCCAGTTGTCCGACCAGACATGAAGTTGTTGCAGGTCCACGCAATCCATCCGCAGATTTTTCAGGCTTTTTTCGGTGTAATTGACGACATGCTCCGGCGGAAAGGTCTCTTCGACAGGCACATGATGCCGGGCGGGCCACCCGAAGTTTTTCGGGGGGCATTTGGTGGCTATTAAAGGGGCTCGCGTCGCCCCCTCCACCGGCAAAGCCGGATGGAGCCTCCCCCTCTCGCTCGCTTTGCTCGCTGTTAAATTTCCAAATCCGAACTCTTTAAGTGCTTTGGCGATCAACTCTTCACTGTGTCCATCGCCGTAAACCCATGCCGTGTCGATGAAGGTGACTCCCAGCTCCAGCGAGCGGACGAGCGAATCGAGCGCCGCTTTGTCATCCCGCGGCCCCCACATGCTCCCCATTGTCCAGGTGCCGTGCCCGATTTCGGAGACCTTTTGGCCTGTTCGTCCAAGCGTCCGATAGTTCATTAGAGTTGGGGCCCTTTCGGCCCGTTTGATGCTATTTTTACTCCGCAAATTCTCCGTTTCACTCCGAATTTGCTTCGCGCCTAAGCAAAGCTTAGGCTTGACTCGCGTCGTGGATTTCGTCCGCCAAACTTTGTGGCGGACCAAACCCAGCGCTCACAACTGGCCCACAAAGGCAAGCTTGGCTTGCCTGCGTAGCAAAGTCGAAGACTTTGCGGAGTCAGGAAGCCAGATTGTTCGCTTTGACGATCATGTAGCAAAGGAATCGGGCCGATGGCAAGGGATCTTTGGTTTGCATTTACGTCTTTTTCTTGCGCCGCAACGTTCCCACCGCTTCCTTAAATACAATCAGCGCCAGAATCATCAAAACCCCTGCGATCCCCGCAATGAGGAAATCAGGGTGAGGCTCTTTTTTCAGGGAGGCCAGAATCTGCCAGACAAAGGCCGAAATGGTTGTCACGAGCATAAAGCAGGCGGGAATCAGCGTTGTCCACGCGGGGTGGGCGCGATTGACCAGCCAGCAGGAGGCCGTCAGGAGCGAAAGGCCGCCGATCAACTGGTTGGCGCTTCCGAAGGCGGGCCAGATGCGGTTCCACTGGCCGGTCATGGCCAAAAGGGCCGCCGCCACCACGACAATCAGGGTCGCTGTGTACTTGTTCCTGATATGAAAAAGCTCGCTCGTCAGATAGCGCCCAATCCGCGTGGCGGTGTCGAGCGTGGTCAGGATAAAGGCGTTCAGCGCCAGAACCGAAAAGGCCTTTCCGTAGCCTCCCAGCATGAAAGACGAGAGATTGCCGTACCCTTTGCTGAAGGCGGCAATGGGGCCGGCTGTTTTCAGGGTGGAGGTAAGTTCGGTTTGGCTTAAGCCGGCGGCCACACAGACGACCACCATCGCCCCCACCAGCCCCTCGGTGAGCATTCCGCCGTAGCCGATTCGGCAGGCGTGTGTTTCGCTGGCGATCTGCTTGCAGGTGGTTCCCGAAGAGACCAGAGAATGAAAACCGGAGATGGCCCCGCAGGCAATCGTGACGAACAGCATGGGAAACAACGGCCCCGATCCGGGCCAGAGGGCTGAAGGGTCCCAGGCGTGATAAACGGTTGTATCCATCGGGAGCCGCATGACAAAAATCGAGACAACGCCGATTCCGATGGTGAAAAAAAGAAGATACGAGGCGAGGTAGTCGCGCGGTTGAAGGAGGAGATTCACGGGTGTCACCGAGGCGACAAGGCAATAAATGAGAAGGACGAGGATCCAGATGTTTTCGGCCGAGAGGACGGCGGTGTCCGAAAAACCGGCGGGAAATTTTTGGCCAAGTCCCATAAGGAAAACGAGCAGGCCGAGCCCCAAAAGGGTGGGCCAGACGGCGGAAAGCCGGGTCCGGTACAAAAGAAGGCCGGTGAGAACAGCCACCGGAATGAGCCCCATCGACGGGGCAATGGCGCTCGGTTCTTCCACAAAGGTCTTGGCGGCAAAAATGGAAAAGACGGCGATAATCAGAATGAGCGCCAGCCAGATAAACCACGAAAAAAGAAGGCGGGCCGTGTGGGATATTTCCGGTTCGGCGATTTCCGAAATGGAATCCCCGCCCGACCGCATGCTGACCACGAGGCTGGAGGTGTCGGCCACCGCCCCCATCAGCGTCGAGCCCAAAAGAAGCCACAAAAGGGAAGGGAGCCAGCCCCAATAGGCTACGGCAAGAACCGGCCCCACAATAGGGCCGGCGCCGCAGATGGACGAAAAATGGTGGCCAAACAGAACCAGCCAGTTTTTGGCGGGAACAAAATCGGTGCCGTCGAATTTTGTGTGGGCCGGCGTCTTGTTGTCGGGATGGATCCGGTAGAGGCGATTCAGGAACCGGCCGTAAATTTTGTAGGCGAGTCCGAAAAAGACGAGTGTGCCGGAAAGAATCAGGACCGAGTTCATTCAATAGAAAGGTTTGCCATATCCTCCGCCATGATGTCAAAAACTTGCTTGCGATTCCATTTTAACGAAGTGACATGAGTGATTTTTGTTTAATCATTTCAGCCGGATGCGTTTGGTTATTGGATAGTTTTTTAACCTCTTGACACAGGGTGTCATTTGGCCGTATCACTCGCCCGAGATGAAACACGTCCTTCAAAAGATTGTGGAGGACCATAGCGTGGAGGCCCGCTGGCTCAATACCCTTTCCCTGTTGGAGCATACCGGCGCCCGGAAAATCTGCAAGACGGTTGGTTTGGACCATCCCAGCCTCGAAATCCTGGAACATTTTGCCGATGAAACCCGGCATGCCCTCTCGTTTCGGCGCTTGAGTCTCTCCCTGTCCGACAGCACTTCTGATCAGTATCTCTGCCATGACGAGGCGACGAGTTACTTCCAGATGCTCGACCATACCGTTTCGGAGTCATTGAGAGCGGCCACCGAGCGCGACGATGCGTATCAGAACTATCTCTTTGTCACCAACATGATTGAAAAAAGGGCGATGAAGCTCTATCCGCTCTATCGGAGCGTCACGGAAAACCGGCTGGTGAAAGACGAACTGCAGAAGATCATCGTCGAAGAAACCAGCCACCTGCAATGGATTGAAAAGAAAACGGCGGGAATCTTAAAAGAGTTCAGTCTCGGCGATATTTCGCCGTTCTTGAAGATTGAAGAAAGTTTTTATCAGGCCTTTGAGGAGTCGCTTGCGAAGGCGGTCAAACCTTTTCAATCGCGGCCTTAAGCTCCCCCTTTTCGAACATTTCGGTCACGATATCGCACCCGCCGATAAATTCGCCGTTGATGAAAATCTGCGGGATGGTAGGCCATTGGGTATACGCCTTGATTCCATCCCGGATGGCGGGATCGGCAAGCACATCCACGGCGGCTATATCCTTGGCCCCCGCTTCCTTCAAGAGATGCACCGACTGGGCGGAAAAGCCGCATTGCGGCGCCTCGGGCACCCCTTTCATGAAGATGACGATTTTGTTTTTTTCGACGAGTTCTTTGATTTTTTGGTGAATGTCGGTCATTTTTCGGCTCCTTCGATTAAATCAGAATGACCCGTATCAGCTCCCCCCAGGCAAGTCAACCCACGGTTTCCTTTATTCAAGGGTGAGTTCGATCAGTGAGATGGAACGGCTGGCTTCGTTGGCGATGATCAACACCAGGGGATCATCATCCACCGAAAGGGCAATGGGGCCCGAACCGACCCCATCGTCGGTGGTCAAGGTGTTGAAAACGGAATTATCCTGCAGATCGACCACGGTGATGCTGTTGGCGTCAACGTTGGCCGCAAAGGCAAACCCCGTCGCTTCTTCCACCGTAACCGCCGTCGGATGATCTCCGACAGAAATGGTTTCCCGGGTGCCGAACTCGGTTCCGCTGAAACGAATGATGGTGTCATTGTCCGGATCGGTCACCAGCGCCTCCTCCCCGTCCGAGAAGAGGGCCACATCGCTAAATTCGCCGATGCCGAGATTAACCTGGAAGGAAAGCGTGAGGTTTTCGGCGTTGACGTCGTAAAGGGCATAGGAAAGGACCGTATCGTTATTGGAGAATTTGGACAGGCCGGCCATGGCCACGACGCCTAAAGAAACGGTTTCATCAAAACTTAAGGCAAATGTTCCTCGGTGATTCGCCGATCCCTCCGGATGGGGGAGAAGAGCGGTCAAACCGGTAGTCGGCGTCGAACCGCTACTGTCGATGACCGTCAGGGAAATGCCGGATGATTCCTGCCCGACGAGGGCCAGAGTCTCTCCGCCGATTACGGCCACTGCCAGGGGCTTTGTGATGGAGAGGACGTTCCCCCCTTTCAATTCTCCCTCTGCGGTCAGGACGGCGGCCTGGCTGTTGGTATAGTCGATAAGATAACCTGCCGTCGATGAGTTGTCGTAGTCGATGGCGGTGAGATTGAAGTTTTCGATAGTCGCAAGGATGGAAACCATTTCAAAGGTGGAAAGATCAAAGAGATAGAGAAACGAATTGGCGCCGTCGGTTGTCCCGACAAGGCCTTTGTCCCGGTTGGACAGAACAATGGCATCAACGGGCGTTTCTTCCACCACCGGTGCATTGGCCGGCACATCTTGTGTGCTTGCGTTGCTGGTTTCCCCGTCAACCGTCTGGAGAATTTCAAGAGAGTCCCCGATGGAGGCGGCAATTTCGGCTTCAAACGAGCCGTCGGATTCGGCCTCCGTACTTGCTGAGTTGCCGGTTGTCCGGTTATTCACCTCAATTTCCGCGTTGTCTTCCACGGCGCCGGGGGTGCCGGTGATTCGGACAAGGCCTTCAGCATTTGGGCTTGAAATCGAAATGAGGCCCGATACAGGGGCCGGAATGGAGGCGGGAGGAGTGGCGCTCCCGCCGTGGCAGGAGGCTGTTAAGGCGAGGAGGGCGGCTAGGATCAGCTTACTCTTCATCGTCTTCTTCGGCCGCCTCGCAGGTTCCGTCAGGATCGGCTTCCGTTTCCAGTTCATCAAAGCTGTCGAATTCAATCAGGCCGTCCGGTTCCCCGGGGGGATCGGTGCAAAAACTTCCGCTGAAATTTTCATCGACGCCGTCGAAGGTGAAGTCGGCGTTAAAGCCGACGTGGACCGCGTCTCCCTCTTCCGGCGTGGCGGTGATCCCCGAACAGGTCAGCTCGTTGGCCTCCTCATCCATGGTGAAAAGGGAGGCGGTGATATCAATGGTTCCATCACACTCAAACGAGCCTTCCACGATTCCCCCGATAAGGCCATCGAGGGTGACGGTTCCGCCGCATTTTTCCACCGCGCAGTCGTAAAAGGCCTGGGCATAAACACTGCTGAAGACAACGCTGGTCGTACCATCGTCACAATCTTCTCCAAGGGCAAAGGCGTCGTCATATGCAGAGGCATAATAGCCCCCCAGAGGACAATCACATTCGACCGTGGAAAAATCCTCGCTGACGGCGCAGGAATAATCAATGTCCCCGTCATCCGTCTGCGCCTTTACCAGGGCGCCCCCCGTAAAAGAGCCGAGCGAACTGGTCAGACTGCTGGTGACCGCCGATGTGGAGGCAAGGCCGGAAACCGGGGCCGGGATGGATGCGGACGGCGTGGCGCTGGAACTGCAAGCGTTGAGAATTGCCGCTAAAAAGATAGTCAGGCAGAAAAAAAGACCGGAAAAAAACCCTTTTACGGTTGCTTTCATAAAAACCTCCTCTGGGGATAACCCCCTGATAATTTAATCCACCCATCTCCCAAACGCAAATCAATTAAAGAAAACCAAAGAAGGGGCTTTAAAAGCCCCGTTCGTCTGGAATTTTACCGGAGGACCAAATCGTTTTTTGCGACTTCATCCAACCGGGGGTCCATGTTATTCCAAAGAACGGCTGATTTTAATTAAAGCCCCTTCTTTAATGATCAACCCCTCTCGCTCTCCTCCGGGTAGCCTCCTCGCTTTTTGTCCGGGACGCCGCCTCTTTTAAAGAGGAGGGCGGAGGGTTGATTGATTTAAAAGATCTGCTGAAGACAGGAAACAGCAAAAGGTGTGCCACAATGCATAAAATTATTTAATTACTTGAAAATCATAACTTTTACCGTTTTACCAAGGGGGAATCGTTGAGTGATGTTCATAAAAATATATGTTTATAATAAAAACGACTAAAAAATATTAACTATATGTTATATAATATAAAAAATATAAAATATACCAAAAATAAATCGTTTGATATGAAAAATATAAAGATATATAATTTGTAGATTCTCCCTATGGAAGAGAGACATCCAAAAGTAATCGACCATCAGTTCGTTGTTGAGGCCCTTTTGGCGGAAGGGAGTTTCGCGAAGGTCTATCGGGTCAAAAGGGGAGGGGAAACCTGGGCGCTCAAGCTTCTTAAAAAGCCGTATCAGCGCGCACAAGGGGAGGCCTGGGTGGAGGCGTTCCGGTTTGAGTTTTCTCTTTTAAAAGATATCAGCCATCCGGCGGTGGTGCGAATCGGCGATTTCGGCTGGGACCGCGATATCGAAGCCCTCTACTTTACCGAAGAACTGATTGACGGCATGCCGCTCGATGAATTCCTCAGGCGGCAGGGCCCCTCCAATAATGCGTGGCGGGCACAGCGCCCGCCAAATGGCCCGGATGAAACTCCCAGGAGTCCGCCAACTTCTTCGCAAGACCTCAATGTTGCCTTGGCGGAAGCCCTGCTCATCCAGTGCCTCGAAGGGCTGGAGGCCATTCACCGGGCGGGGGCGGTGCATGGCGACATCAAGCCCTCCAATATCTACGTGATCGACAAGGCGAAGGCTACGCCCCGAATCAAAATTCTCGACCTCGGCATCGCCCATCCGAAATTTCAACTGATTGCCGGAACGCCCTCCTATTTCGCCCCCGAAAAGGTGTTGAACGAGGCGGTGGACGAAAGGGCCGATCTCTATTCCCTTGGGGTCACCTTTTTTGAATGTCTGACGGGGACCAATCCTTTCACCCGCGACAAGGCCTCGGAGACGCTCAAGGCGCAGGTCGCCGTGGCGCCGCCGGCGCCGGGGGCGCTGAACCGCGCCATTCCCCCCTGGTTAAACCGGATTCTCGTCAGACTGCTGGAAAAAAATCCGAGCGACCGGCATCGAACCGCCGGCGAGGTTTTGGCCGAAATCGATTCCGAAAAAGGGCTCCCCCGCGAGGCGGCGCCGCAGGCGATACTCATTTCCGAAAAATGGGTTGGCCGGCAAAAGACGCTGGAGGCGATTCGCCGATGGGTGGAAGCAAAAAAAGGGGCCGGGCTTCTTTTTCTTTATGGAGAACCGGGGATCGGCAAAACGCGGCTCATACACGAAATCCGCTACGAACTGGAACTCAAAGGGGTTCCGGTGCGGACCGATTGCGCCTCGACGGATGCGCGAATGCCCGCAGAGACGATTTTTTTGATCGACCTGAATCGCTTCGATCCCGCGGGGCTTGAAGCCTTGTCCGGAGGAGGTTGGCGGGGGATTGTCGCCCTTCTCCCCGGCGAAGCGGAAAAGGCCGGACAATGGGCCGTGGAACATTCCATCCCGGCGGAATCGGCAACCCTGGAGGCGATGACTCGCGACGATGTGCGGGAGCTGATCGTCCTTTCGACCCGCGACGAAAATCCCCCGGATATCTTCGTGTCTGCCCTCTACGCGGAGACAAAGGGGCACGCGGGGACGACCGTTTCTCTCCTTTGGGCTCTCTGCCGGGCCGGCAAACTTTTGGGGCCTCACGGCGAATGGAATCTCGCCCCCTTTCGCGAAGGGGCGGCCCTCGACTATGCCCTCCTTCCAATGACCCCCTCCGAGCGCGAGCAGTTGGCCTCGCGCCTCGGCGACGAGAAGCCGCTCGAAAAGGCTGAACTGCTCATCGAAATCTGCGATGAAAAACTCCATCTCGCCCGCTCGGGGCAGGGTCCCCTTGACAAGGGGGCGTGGGGGACGATCCCTTCTCTTTTTCGCGAGGTGGAAAATCTGATCGGGCGGCTCCCCCTGGGGGACGACCGTCTCAAACTGCGGATCGCCCTTCTGGAAAAAAAGGGGTGGAAATCGATCCGCGAAGAGGATTTCGACGGCGCCAAAAGAGAACTGGAGGTGGCGCTCGGTCTTCTGGAGGAATTGAATCCGCCCCCTCTTGTTTTATCCCTTCGCATCCGGAATTACCACGCCTTTGTCCTTATGTGCGAGGGACAAATCGACAAGGCGGTGGAGATATTTGAAAAGACCGAACGCGAGTGGAAAAAGCTTTTGAACGGGGAAGAACAGCGCCGGGTGACCAACAACGACCTCCCCATGGCGCTTATGCAGAAGGGGGAGTACGCGAAGGCGGCGGAATTTTTGAAGGCGAGGCTCGGTTTCTATGAAAAACTCTCCGACCGTTCCTTCAAAAACCGGTGCCGCTACAACCTGGGGGAATGTCTGTTGAAGAGCGGCGATCCCTCCCAGGCCATCGGGCATTATGAGGCGGCGGCGGACGGGGCGCGCGAAGAAAGGCAGTGGGACCTTCTGCTCCGGGCCTACAACGGACTGGGGAATGCCTGCAATATTCTCAAAAAAACCGATCGCTCCCTTTCCAATTACCAGCGGGCGCTCGATCTCTCACGGTACCTCAAAGACTGGGGGGCCGCCTCGGCCGTGGCGCAAAACATGGGGGTCATCCAACAGGAGCTGGGGCAAAGCGGGGCGGCGGAAAAAAACCTGAACCTCTCGCTCCAACTGCTCAAACAGGTGGAGGAGACAAGCCCGCATCTCCGTTATTTAAAGGCGCGGGCAATTCTCGAATTGGGGGAGATCGAACGCCAGAGGAAAAATTTCGACAAGGCCCGCGAATTTTTCGGACAGGCCTCCCAGCTGGTTCTGCATGAAAAGGGGCTGGAGGGGTTTGTCTTCTGGGTGCTGAACTCGCAGGCCTCTCTTTTGCTGGACGAAAACCGCGGCGAGGACTTCGCGCGCCTCTATCCCGACCTTCTCTATCACGCCAAAACCGACGAACAGAAGACGCGCCTCGAATTTTTGCGAAAGCGCTCGCCGGTCGATCCGACCCTCTCCCGGTTCGAGGTGGCGGCGCCACTGGCGTCGGCGGCGCCGCCGGCGTCGGCAGTGCCCCTGGCGCCGGCGCCGGCAGGGCCGGTGCCACCGGAGCCAAAGAAGGAAATTCAGGAAATCCAACCGCATCCCGTGGGTGTTCGCCCGTTGGTTGATCCCCTCCTTGCCGTTTTGCAGATCAACTCCCTTCTGGGAACCGAACGCGACTTGAAAACCCTTTTGAATCTGGTTTTGCAGTATGCATTGAGCCTTTCGAATGCCGAGAGCGGACTGGTTTTGCTGGCGGACGAGAGGGGGGAACTGTCCGTTGCATCGGCGCGCAATATCGATGTGGATGACGACCTTTCACAGATCAGCCGAAAAACGGCGCAGGAAGTGTTGAAAAGCGGAAAGCCGCTCCGCTCCGACAACGCCTCCGCCGATCCGGCCTTCAAGAATTACCGCTCGGTTCTGCTTTTGGGGCTTAAATCGGTCTTTTGTCTTCCGATTGGCGCCGGCGGCAAGGTGATCGGCGTTCTTTATCTGACGCACCGGTTTCAGACGGCGCTTTTCGATGAGCGGATCGCCGGTGTCATGCGGGTCTTTGCCGATCAGGCGGGGCTGGCCATCAACAATGCCCGGCTGAACCGGAAAATCGAGGAACAGAACCGGCGGTTGGCCGGGCGCCTCAATACAGCCGAGGAAAGCATCGAGACCTATAAAACCATTCTCCGCGAAAAAAGTTTTGAGACCCGTTATTCGTACGCCGGGATGGTCACGCAAAGCCCGGCGATGGAAAAAATCTTCGCCCTTTTGGACCGTGTGACGGGCACGAATCTTTCGGTGCTTATCCGGGGCGAGTCGGGGACCGGCAAGGAGCTGGTGGCACGGGCGCTTCACAAAAACAGCCCGCGGGCCGGTCGGCCCTTTATGGCGATCAATTGTGGCGCCCTTCCGGTTCCTCTGATCGAATCGGAACTGTTCGGTTACAAGGCGGGGGCCTTTACGGGCGCCATGCGTGACAAGCCGGGACTTTTTGAAATGGCGGGCGGCGGTACCCTTTTTCTGGATGAAATCGGCGAGCTGGATTTTTCCCTTCAGGCCAAGCTTTTGCGGGCCTTGCAGGAGAGGGAAATCTTGAGGCTCGGAGATACAAAACCGATCCCCATCGATGTCCGGATTGTCTCGGCCACGCACAAGAACTTGAGGCATGAGATGGCCGAAAGGCGCTTCCGGGACGATTTGTATTACCGGATCGCCGAGGTCGAACTCGCTCTACCGCCTCTCCGCGATCGCCGCGAGGATATTCCGCTGTTGGTCTCTCACTTCGCACGGGAGTTTGCCAAAGAGCATGGCCGCAAAAAGGCCCCTTCCGTTTCAAAAGAATTCCTGCGTCTTTTTGTCGGGCATGACTGGCCCGGCAACGTCCGTGAACTGGCCAACCGGGTGCGGGTGGCCTGCGCCCTATCCGACGGCAAAGTTCTTGATCCGGGCAATCTCCCGGAAGGGGACAAACAGGTGTTGCAAGGGATCGGAAAAAAAGGAAAGGAGGGTTCGCCTTGTCCGAAGGACGGGATGGAAGAGGGGGGCGCAGAAACAGTCCAATTCATCGAAAAATTTCTTCAGGAACAAAAAACGTGGAGAGATATCGAAAACATCATTTTTGCCAAGTCGCTTTTGGAAACAGGGTTTGACGTGTCGCGGGCGGCGCGGTCGCTGGGCATCGGCATCGCGACCCTCTACAATCGCCTCCGGCGCGAACGCTTCAGACAGCGGAAGGGGGAGCTGGACTCCATTCCCTTTCGGTATCGAGAGGGGACCCTTTTGGACACGCTGAAACATCAGGTCTTCCACGCCGCTTTTACTTTAAGCGAGGAGCATCCTTACCTTGCCGCCCGGAGGCTTGGCGTCTCTCCGGCGACGTTTTATCAGTGGCTAAAAAGCAAAAGACCTAAGATGGAAGGATTGGCAAAAGCGAGATAGTGGATAGCAGAGAGCGGAAAGCAGATGGCAGACGATGTAATCCGCTTTCTGATTTCGGCTTTCTGCTCTCTGATTTCTCGCAGTTGCACTAGATATTCGGGATATCGCGGTCCATCACCGTTTTGCGGTTGTCCGCCTTGGCGGCCTCGATCCCCTTCTCGATGAGCTGGATCACCCTCTGGGTCAAGGCCTCCATGGTGGATGCGGAGGTGTTGCAATCCCCCTTTTCCTTGATGAGTTTTTTGATCTTGGAGGCCACAACAATAATTTCACTCATAAAAATCCTTTCTTTACGATAAGATATGTCTGTCGGTCCGGTGGCAACGCGGAAACGCCGTCAAATTTAAGGATTTTTACAAAAATGGCAAGGAATTTTTATCAACTCATCGATCACACCGCCGATATCGGCATCGAGGTCACGGCCGGTGCGAAGGAGGCATTGTTCTCGAAGGCGGCCCGGGCCTTTTGCGATCTGATTTGCGATATAAAGAGCGTCAAGCCGGTTGTTGAAAGAAAGATTGCGGTCATTCGCGACAATCCCGCGCATCTTCTGCAGGCCCTGTTAAACGAACTCCTTTATCTCTTCGAGGTGAAGCATGAATTCTATTCGGAGGTTGTCCGCCTCCGTTTTCAGGAGAACGGATTGACTGTGGTTGTGCGTGGCGAGAAGATCGATTCGAAGAGGCATGAGATCAAGACGGGAATCAAGGCGGTGACGTATCATCAGCTGAAAGTTTGGCAGGAGGGGGGTAAATGGAAGGCAAGGGTGATCTTTGATGTCTGAACAGAAATTTACAGGTACTGTCGAGCGCATCGACGCCAACCGCGTCCGCGTCCCCAAACAGGGGGCAATGCGGGTGGACGGGATTGTCTATGCCGATGAAATCCTTTATGAAGGACTTAGGGGTGACATGTGTCTTCAGCAAATAACGAATGTCGCCACCCTTCCGGGGATTCTCAAGGCCTCCATCGGAATGCCCGATATCCACTGGGGTTACGGATTTCCCATCGGCGGAGTCGCCGCCTTTGATCTGAACGAAGGGGTCGTCTCTCCCGGCGGTGTCGGTTACGACATCAACTGCGGCGTCCGTCTTTTGCGAAGCAATTTGACTCACGACGAGGTCAAGCCGGAACTTAAAACGTTGGTCGGCGCCCTTTTTCACAAAGTTCCCTCCGGCGTCGGCTCCAGCGGGACATTTCCCCGTCTGTCGGAAAGCGATTACAAAAAACTCCTCGTCAAAGGGGCCGCCTGGCCGATTGAGCAGGGATACGGAGACAGCGAGGATATCAAGCATCTCGAGGCGAAGGGGTGCATTCCCGACGCCGATCCCGATTTGATCACATTGCGGGCGAAAAAAAGGGGGCAGGACCAGCTCGGAACGCTCGGATCCGGAAATCATTTTTTGGAAATCGAATATGTGGCGCAGGTGTTTGACGAAAATACAGCCTCACAGATGGGCCTCTTTCAAAATCAGATTTGCGTGTCCATCCACTGTGGCTCGCGCGGTCTCGGCCATCAGACCTGCGAGGACAATCTGGGGATCATGCTCAAGGCGGCGCAAAAATACGGCATCGAACTCCCCGACAACCAGCTCTGCTGTGCGCCGGTCAGGTCGAACGAAGGAAAAAACTATCTGGCGGCCATGGCCTCCGCGGCCAATTTTGCCTTCGGCAACCGGCAGGTGATCGCCCATCTTGTCCGGCGCGTTTTTTCACATGTCTTTAAAAAAAGCGACGGCGAGCTGGGGATGAATGTTATCTACGACGTCTGCCACAACATCGCAAAGATGGAGAAACATCCGATCAACGGGAAAGAACGGATGGTCTGTGTCCATCGCAAGGGGGCTACAAGGGCGTTTCCGCCGGGGCACCCGGAAACACCGGAGGCGTATCAGAAAACGGGCCAGCCGGTTTTGATTCCCGGCGACATGGGGCGCTATTCGTATGTCTTGGTCGGCACCGGTCAAGCGTTTGAGGAGGCCTTCGGCTCTTCCTGCCACGGCGCCGGACGGTTGATGAGCCGGACCAGGGCGCTTAAAGGCGTTCGTGGCCGGAACGTCGCGCGGGAGATGGAAGAGCGTGGCGTGATTGTCCAGGCCGACAGCTACCGGACCCTCGGCGAGGAAATCCCCGAGGCTTATAAAGATGTCGCGCAGGTTGTCCGGGTCGTCGAAAACGCGGGGCTGGCCAAAATCGTCGCCCAACTCAAGCCGATCGGGGTTATCAAAGGTTAAATCTCCGGTCTCGTAACAATTCAGTCTCGGTGTCTGCTTTCGGTTCCATCGGAACTCGCGGGTTATCACAGGGGCTCGCGTCGCCCCCTCCACCGGCAAAGCCGGATGGAGCCTCCCCCTCTCGCTCGCTTTGCTCGCTGGTGAGCGAGCGACGGATTTATTCCGCGCGAGCGAACAGGGGGTGCGGGGGCGCCAGCGGTAAAGCCCCCGATTTGATAGCCACGCTCAGACAGCCGATGGAACCTCAAGACATCCACCCGAAACTGAATTGTTACATCGCGCTCCAGTCTTTGGTTTTTCCTCAATGTTTCTCCAAAATCTCAAAAATCTTGTCGTAGGTTCCGCTGTCCTGCCCTTTGAATGAGGAGAGATACTTTTTGGCTTCCTGATTGTTGGGGTCGATCTCCAGAACTTTTTGATAGTACCGCTTCGCCCCATCCGTCTGGTTCTGTTTTGCGTAGATGCGGGCAAGGGTCAGGGCCATGTCCAGTTGCGCCTCGCCGGTCAAATCGGGGTCATTGGAACGAAGGGCCCGCTCAAAATAGGCGGTGGCGGTCAGATAATCGTCTTTCGAAAGGGCCACGTCGCCCAAAAGTTTAAGGAGCCAGAAACTGTCCGAGGTTTTCGCGGCCTTCTCCAAAACGGGAAGCGCCTTTTCGGTTTGCCCCATCATATATAGGGCCCTGCCATAGTTGGCGTCGAACTCCCGGTTGTATCGATGATCCTTGTTTGCCTTGGCGAACTGTACCTTTGCCTGTTCATAATATTGAATTGCGGAATAATAAGACCCAAGCGCCTCGTATCCCAACGCCAGCTTGAAATAGACCAGCGGCGACTCGCACCCTTCACCCACCGCCTTGCGCAAAAACTCGATGGCCCCCGCCGCATCCTGCCGGTCGAGCGCCGCAAAACCTTCCTGCACATAGGAGTCCCACATCCGGTTGGCGAACGGGCTTTTTTGATAAGCGGCGTAGTCTTGGGCCGCATAGGCGGCGGTTGGCGTTTGGGCCACCGCGGCGGAAGAGAGAAGAAAAATCGCCAAAAAAAGAGGTAAGGTGCGGAACATATTGGGGAATATTACACTTGCATTGTAACATTCGCGCATGCTATCAACAAACGCTTTTTTAAGCGACAAGGAGAAAAAATGACCGCCATTTCCATTGAAGAAATGCTCGACGCCGGCGCCCACTTCGGGCACCAGACCCGCCGGTGGAACCCCAAGATGAAACCCTACATTTACGGAGCCCGGTCGGGGGTTCACATCATCGATCTTCAACAGACCTTTTCGCTGTCACAGAAGGCCTTTGGTTTTCTGGAAGAAACGGTCGCCTCCGGCGCCGATGTCCTGTTTGTGGGGACCAAAAAACAGGCCCAGGGCGTCATCGAAGAGGAGGCGAAACGGTGCTCGATGCCCTATGTCACCCATCGCTGGATGGGAGGGACTCTCACCAACTTTGAAACCATCAAGCGAAGCGTCGACCGGTTGATCGACCTCGAAACGCGCCGGGCAAACAACGATTTTCAGGGTTACACCAAGAAGGAGCTTTTGGGGGTCGACCGCGAGATTGTAAAACTGCTGGCCACCCTGGGGGGCATTCGCAACATGAAGTCGCGCCCCGGCGCGGTTTTTGTGATCGATCCGGGTTGCGAGCGGATCGCGGTGCACGAGGCGAATATCCTGGAAATTCCGGTGGCGGCCATGACCGACTCCAACTGCGACCCGGATCCCGTCGATTACCCCATTCCCGCCAACGACGATGCCCTCCGTTCCATTCAGCTTTTTGCCTCGCGCGCGGCCTCCGCCTGCCTCGCGGGTCTTGAAAAGAGGGAACTGCGCGCCCGCGAAGAGGGGGGAAAACCGGCCGAAGGGAGAAGGCGTCCGGCGCGGAAGATGCAGGAGATGGAAGGGGCCGGAAGGGCCTTTGTATCGAGAATGGACAAATTTGAAGGGGAAGAAGGGGTGGAGGGTTTTTCGGCAACCGTGACAAAGGAGGAGCCGACCTCCGTGGCGGAGGAATTGGCGAAAGAGGCGGAGGCGGAGGAGAAGAAAAAGGAAGGGGAGAGTGAATAGTAGATGGTTGATGGTGGATGGTAGATGGTGAAATGATTATCAATGCACAACTCGTAAGGGAACTTCGCGAAAAAACCGGGGCCGGCATGATGGAATGCAAAAAGGCCTTGGCGGAATCGGCCGGCGTCATCGATTCCGCCATCGAATATCTGCGCAAGCAGGGCCTTCAGGCCCTGGGCAAAAAAGCGGGAAGAATCGCGGCCGACGGACTTGTCGCCTCAAGGCTTTCGGCGGATAAAAAGGCCGGGTCTTTGGTGGAGGTAAACTGCGAAACCGATTTTGTGGCCAAGAATGACGATTTTCGCCGTTTTGCCGAGGATCTGGCTGAATTGGCTCTGACCCAAAAACAGGCCGATGTGTCTGCGCTGTTGGCCGTGCCGCTTAAGGGAGAGACAGTCGCCGATCGTTTAAACAGGCTGACTGCAAAAATCGGTGAAAAGCTCTCCCTTCGCCGGGCGGCCATCCAGACGGCAGTTGAAGGAGAAAAGTTGGGGACCTACGTCCATCTGGGAAATAAGATCGGCGTGCTGGTGAAAATCAGGGGAAACAGGGCCGGCGAAAATCTGGCCAAAGACATCGCCATGCATGTGGCCGCCTCGCACCCGCAGTTTTTGCGGAAGGAAGACATCCCGCCGGAGGTGGCGGAGTCCGAAAAGGCGATCTACCGCGAACAGATGAAAAACTCCGGAAAACCGCTTGGCGGCAAGCCGCTTGGCGGCAAACCACCGGCGGTTTTGGAAAAGATCATCGAAGGAAAATTCGCCAAGTTTGTCGGTGAGACCTGCCTGAACGACCAGATTTTTATCAAGGATCCATCAGGGAAAAAAACGGTGCGCCAGATTTTAAAGGAGGTCGATCCGTCGCTGGAAGTTGTTGCGTTTGTTCGTTATCAGGTGGGCGAAGGGATCGAGAAGAAAAAGGACGACTTTGCGGCGGAAGTGGCGAAGATGATTAAATGATGTAGGGGCGATCCTTGTGATCGCCCATGATCGAGGGCGAATACAAGATTCGCCCCTACACGGAACATGAAGCCCAAATACAAACGTATTCTGTTGAAATTGGGCGGCGAGTCTCTCATGGGCCCCGAGGGTTTCGGCATTTCCCTCGATTCAGCCCGCAAGGTGGCGGGGGAGATCAAGGAGGTGGCTGAACTGGGGGTGGAGGTGGCCATTGTCATCGGCGGCGGCAATATTTTTCGCGGCGTTTCGGCGGCGGAAATCGACCGCGCGACCGCCGACTACATGGGGATGCTGGCCACGGTGATGAACTCCATGGCCCTCCAGGCGGCGCTGGAAAACCTGGGGGTTTTCACCCGTGTTTTGTCGGCCATCGAGATGCACCAGCTGGTGGAGCCCTACATCCGCCGGCGGGCGATCCGCCATCTGGAAAAAAAGAGGATCGTCATTTTCGCCGCCGGGACGGGGAACCCCTATTTTTCCACCGACACAGCGGCCTCTCTCCGCGCCATGGAAATCAGGGCCGATGTTATCCTGAAGGGAACAAAGGTCGATGGCGTGTACGACCGCGATCCGGTGAAGGAAAAGGGGGCGAAGAAATTCGAATCGCTCAACTTTCTGGAGGTCTTGAACAAGGGGCTCAAGGTGATGGATTCGACCTCCATTTCGCTCTGCATGGACAACAGCCTCCCGATCATCGTGTTTAATCTTTTTGAGCGGGGCAATCTGAAAAAGGTGGTGCTTGGAGAAAAAATCGGCACGCTGGTGAAGGGATGAATCATCATGAATCCGGTTTTGGACGAAACAAAAAAGGGGATGGAAAAGGCGCTGGAGGTTTTCCAGCGCGAGCTCTCGCGTCTGCGGACCGGCCGGGCATCACTGGCCATTCTCGACGACGTTCGCGTCGATTACTACGGCCAACCAACCCCCCTTTCGCAGGTGGCCACCCTCGGTGTTCCGGAATCGCGGCTGATCACCATTTCCCCTTGGGAGCACAGGCTCATTCCCGATGTCGAAAAGGCCATCGAAAAGGCCAACATCGGCCTGACGCCGATCAATGACGGGAAAATAATCCGGCTTCCGATTCCCCCCTTGAACGAGGAGCGCAGGCGCGAGCTGGCAAAATCCATCAAAACCCACGCGGAGGAATGCCGGGTGGCGATCCGCCACGCCCGGCGCGAGTCGATCGACAGGCTCAAGAAACTCGAAAAGGAGGGAAGCATCACGGAGGATGAAAACAAAAAGTCCTCCCACGAGGTTCAAAAGCTCACCGACGATTTTATCGCCAGAGTCGATCAGGCCTCGTCCAAAAAAGACTCCGAGATCATGCAGGTTTGATTTTATGAATCTCCCCGAACATGTCGCGATCATCATGGGCGGCAACGGCCGATGGGCCAGGGCCCGCGGTTTGAACCGCATCGAGGGGCACAGGACCGGCATCGACGTCTCGGAAAAAATCATCACCGCCGCCCGCGACATCGGAATCAGGTATCTGACCCTCTACGCCTTTTCGAAGGAAAACTGGGAGCGCCCCCCCGAAGAGGTCGCCGCCCTGATGCGTTTTTTAAAGGCCTTTCTCCTGGAAAAACGGCAAAAGATGCTCGACAACCGGATTAAGTTGAACGCCATCGGCGACCTTTCGCGCCTCCCCGCCGATGTTTATGAGACTCTCGCACAGGTCATGCGTGACACCGGGGATAAACGGCATGAAATGGTTTTGACGCTGGCGTTGAGCTACGGCTCCCGCGACGAAATTGTCCGGGCGGCCAAAAAAATTCTCGCCGGCGGCCCGCTCGAAAAAATCACCGAGGAGGCGTTCGGACAATATCTGGACACGCGGGGGCTTCCCGATGTCGATCTGGTCATCCGCACCAGCGGCGAGCACCGTGTCAGCAATTTCCTCCTCTGGCAGGGGGCCTATGCGGAATATGTCTTTGAGGAATGTTTCTGGCCGGAATTTACCAAAGAACATCTGATGAGAGCGCTTGAAGAATACCGGACGCGCGAGCGGCGGTACGGGAAAATCAGCGAGCAATTATGACGCAGTGGGTTTCAGGCATTCTTGTCGCCATAGCGGTCATCCTCCTTCTTCTCTACGCCCCCAAAGAAGGGGTGCAGGGGGTTGTGGTTGTCTTGTCGCTCGCCGGCCTGTGGGAATATTTCAACATCACAAACGGGGGGGAGCCTTTGTGGATCAAAGCGTGCGGCCTGGCATTGGGGGGGGGGATGACCGCCCTTTTGATTTTTTGGGCCGGGTCGTCCGACCGGTTTCCGGCCCTGTTTGCGGCGGCACTGATGGCAACGCTCGTTCTTCATTTTTTCGGTTCCGCCGATTTTATGGTCCGTTTTCGCCATGCGGCGTTTTTTTATTTCGGCGTCATGTACGTAAGCGTCCTTTTTTCCTTCTGGGGAAAGATGCGGGGACTTCCCGAATGGCGGTTCTGGTTTTTTTTGATGCTGGCGGGAACCGTTTTGTCCGATGTCGGCGGATATGTCGTCGGCCGTTGGATCGGCCGGCACAAACTGGCGCCGCGGATTTCACCGGGGAAGACGATCGAGGGGTTGATCGGCGGTGTTGTTTTCACCGTTTCCGCCGGCTTTGTGGTCCGTTTTCTGTTTTTGCCGGATTTTTCCACCGCTCCTCTGGTGATTGTTTGCATCGCGATTGCGGTCATCGGGCCGTTGGGCGATTTGAGCGAGTCGCTCATTAAAAGAGGTTTTGGGGTGAAGGATTCGGGCCGATTGATTCCGGGCCACGGCGGTTTGTTGGACCGCGTGGATGCGCTTCTGTTCACCGGCCCGGTGGTTTATTATTTTGCGAAATATTTTTCGTGAATGACTAAATCCCCCCCCAACCCCCCTTTTTCAAAGGGGGGACAGGGGGATTTATCTCGATGATGACTAAACGAATCTCAATCTTGGGAAGCACTGGTTCCATCGGCCTCTCGACGGTCGATCTTGTTTTGCGTCATCCCGACCGGTTCCAGGTCGTCGGCTTGGCGGCCGGATCCAATCTTAAGGTTCTTTGCGGCCAGATTCAAAAGCTCAAACCGAAAATCGTGTCGGTCAAGTCCGAAGGCGAGGCCGGGGAATTGAGAAATCTCGTCGGCCGGAACACGGTTGAAATTGTCCATGGGGTCGAGGGGGCTTCGCTTGTCGCCTCTCACCCGGAAGCGGATATGGTTATCTCCGCCATTGTCGGCGCCGCCGGTCTTTTGCCGACATTAAAGGCCATTCAACAGGGAAAGACAGTCGGCCTGGCCAACAAGGAAAGCATGGTGATTGCCGGCGAGTTGATGCGGCGCGAGGCCGTAAAGAAAAATGTGACGATTCTCCCGGTTGACAGCGAACATTCGGCGCTCTTCCAATGTCTGGAAGGACAGAGGCGGGAGGATGTGGAACGGCTTATCCTGACCGCCTCGGGGGGGCCTTTTTTGCACAAGCCGGCCTCCGAGTTCGGACAAATCACCGTCAAAGAGGCGCTCAACCATCCCAACTGGAAGATGGGGGCCAAAATCACCGTCGATTCGGCCACCATGATGAACAAGGGGCTCGAGGTGATGGAGGCCCGCTGGCTTTTTGACCTTCCGGTGGATAAAATCGACATTTGCGTGCATCCCCAGAGCATCGTGCATTCGATGGTCGAATATATCGACGGCTCGGTGATGGCCCAGATGGGCCTGCCCGACATGAAGGTGCCGATTGCCTATGCGTTGAGCTACCCGGAACGGATTGAAACCGGAGTTCCCCGCCTCGATCTTTTCCAAAAAAGAGAGCTGACTTTTTATCCGCCCGATTTTGAAAAATTCACCTGCCTGAAGACGGCCTATGAGGTCGCGCGAAGGGGAAAAACTTCTCCGGCGGTTCTCAATGCGGCCAACGAAGAGGCGGTGGCCGCCTTTTTGGCGGATAAAATAAAGTTTACCGATATTCCCCGGCTCATCGACAAAACAATTCAGGCCCATCAGCCGTTTGAGGTGAAGAGCCTTGAAGATGTTCTTGAGGCCGATCGGTGGGCGCGTGAAAGGACAAAATTCCAAATCTCAAATTCCAAATCTCAAACAAAATGACAAATTCCAAATTCAAATACAGATTTTTTTTGAGTTTCTGTACTTGTAGTTTGTTTGGAATTTGGATTTTGGAATTTGGAATTTTTTTCAAATGACAATTTTCTATTTTATCATCGCGTTGGGAATCCTTGTTCTTGTCCACGAGTGGGGGCACTTCATCATCGCCCGCAGATCGGGAATCCGGGTGGAGCGGTTCTCCATCGGCTTTGGTCCCAAAATCATCGGTTTCAGGCGGGGAGGCACCGAATTTCGTATCGCTCCGATTCCTCTTGGGGGTTATGTGAAACTCTACGGGGAGGATCCGATGGCGGAGGCGGAGGGGGATGAGGCGAAGGCGAAGGAGATTCAGGCTTCTCCCGACGCCTTTTCGGCCCGACCGCTTCATTCCCGTTTGGCGACCGTTTTTGCCGGTCCCATGATGAATCTTTTTCTCTGCCTTGTTCTCATGCCGGTTGTCTTCATGGTGGGGCGGATGATTCCGGTGATTCTCGAAAAACCTCCCGTTGTTCTGGGGGTGAAGGAGGGTTCTCCGGCAGAATCGGCCGGTCTCCAAAAGGGGGACGAAATTCTGCGGATCGACGGCGCCGGGGTGAAAAAATGGTCCGACCTTCTGGACTGGATCGGCCTTCATCCGGGGGAAGAGGCCCGCGTGACGGTGAAAAGAAACGGGAAGGAACTCGAAATGCCGGTGCGCCTCGAATACTCGCCCGCGACGAAACAGAAGATCGGCTATCTGGGAATTGAGCCGTTTTATTTTTGGGGGGACGACCCGATTGTCGGCGATGTTTCGGGCAACAGCCCGGCAGGCGGAGCGGGGTTGAAAGCCGGCGACAAAATTACCGCCTTGAATGGAAAACCGGTTTCCAGCTGGACCGAAATGACCGGGATCATCCGCGGAAGCGGGGGGTCGGCGGTCACTCTTGCCTATCGGCGCAACGGGGCCGAAAACACGGTGACGGTGACCCCCAAATTTCATGAAGGGGCGAAGGCCTGGGTGATCGGCATTACAAAATATATCGATCCTTCCGGTTTTGCGCGAAAGAGATACGGACTTTTCGAGGCCTTGAAAGAGGGAACAAGGGAAAATATCAAACTGTTGGGGCTGACGCTTGATGTCCTCAAGCGGCTTTTCACCTTTCAACTCTCCTACAAGGCCCTCGGCGGGCCGGTGCAGATTGCGCAGGCCTCGGCGATGGCGGCCAGATCGGGGGCGGGGGAGTTTCTCTACTTTCTCGCTTTCTTGAGCATGCAGTTGGGCATCCTGAATCTTCTGCCGATCCCCGTCTTGGACGGGGGGCACGTTTTATTCATGGTCCTCGAGGGGGTCCGCCGCAAACCGGTTTCGCTGAAGGTCCGGATGTTCTCCCAGCAGGTGGGCCTGGCGCTTCTACTTGGTCTCATGCTGTTGGTGACCATCAACGACGTGGACAGCGTGTGGGGTTTTTCGAATATCTGGGAAAAGATCAAGGGAATTTTTTAATGTCCTTTCTTCTCGCCGTCGAATCCTCAACCAAACACTTAAGCGTTGCCCTCTTTGAAGAGGGCCGATTGCTCGAAGAAATTGTCGCCGTCTCGGATGGGACGGTGTCCCAAGGCCGCACCCATTCCGAAAAACTTCTTCCCCTCATTGATCAAATTCTCAATGCCCGGCAGTTTAAAATTGCCGATATCCGTTCCTTTGCCGTGGCGGTGGGGCCCGGTTCGTTCACCAGTCTGCGCGTCGGGATGGCTACGGTGATGGGGTTGGCCTGTGGAACCGGCTCTGCCATTTATCCGGTATCCTCTCTGAAGGCTATGGCCCTTGGGGTTGCCGGCGACGGCGTTTTGATCGCGCCGGTCATAAAGGGGGGGAGGGGGCGGGTTTACGGGGCGGTCTACCAGCGAAAAGGGAGGACTGTGAAGCAGAGAATCAAACAAGCGACTTACGAACCCGAAGGGTTTTTGGCAAAAATAAAAAAACTGAAACAAAAAATCTTTTTTGTCGGCCCCGGTTTTGAAATCCTTGGCGTCAGATCGGGTCCAAAAAATATCTATCTTGATTATGTCTTCCCCCGCGCCTCGCAGGTCGGCTTTCTGGCCATCAACGAAAAAATAAAACCGATCCGGCCGGAGGGCTTAAGAATCCGCTATCTTCAGGAGCCGGGTTTGGGGGGAAAAATTCAGGGGGTCAAGCCGTAGATCATTTTCAGTTGCGTTGCTTCATCGCTTAAAGAATTTACCTCTTTTGGATTTACAGGTTCGAGGCTTTTTTCAGGAAGGAAATGTCGGATTCGCACTTCTCAATATGGGTATCGAGTTTGACGCCGATATCATCCATTTTTTTTTCAAGGTCTTTTTTAACGCCGTCGATTTTTGTGTCGAGCCTTTTTTCAACGCCGTCGATTCTGCAGGACAGAGCCGCAGTCCCGATTTTGATCTCTTCTTTCAATTCCTGATGGAGATTGTCCATTTTGTTGTTGATCCGCCCCTCCATATCGTCGACCTTTTCAATGACGAGATTAAACTTTGACTCCAAGTCCTCAATGAGAATGGCGTTATAATGCTGAATATCGGAGGGCTTCGGTGTTTTTTGCTGTTTTGTCTGATCCGGTTTTTTCTTTGGCACGGCGGAGCAAATGCTAGCAGAGCGGAACCGGCTGTCAACCGGCAAATTTATTCCCGCAAAATTCCCTTTTTCTTCCAGTAGTCCCGCAAAGTGATCCCCTCGACAAGAATCGTATCAAGATAAGTCCTGCCGCCGGGGATCATCGGGATGACATGGCCGTGCGTTTTGTCGTCGTACGGACACTTGACGTCGAGAACATACGGCCCCTTGTGGGCGAGCATCTTCTTCAAGGCGGGGACAACTTGAGAGGGTTTTGTGACGGTGGCCCCTTTGATGCCGAAGGCGTCGGCGATTTCGGCGAATGCGGCCTCGCCGATGTAGGTATGGCCGCGGACCGATTTGTAAAATCGGTCCTCCCACTGCGCCACCATGCCGAGGTATTTGTTGTTGAGCACAATGGCCTTGACCGGAATTTTTTCCTGCCGGAGGGTTTGAAGCTCCTGAATGTTCATCAAGAAACTCCCGTCACCGTCGATGTCGATGACGGTGCGCCTGGGAAATGCGATCTGCGCCCCCATCGCCGCCGGAAGCCCAAATCCCATGGCGCCAAGGCCGGAAGAGCAAAGCCAGGCGCGCGGGGTGTGAAAGCCGTAAAACTGGGCGGCCCACATCTGATGCTGGCCGACGCCGACCGAGACAATCGAGTCTTTTGGGGCAAGTTTGGCCAACTGCTCGATGACAAACTGCGGGTTGATCGCCCTGGACGATTTTTTATAGTGATGCGGAAACTCCTTTTTCCAGGCCTCGATCTGCGCGTGCCATTCTTCAATTTCGCCCGCCTTTACGATGTCGTTCCACCGGCGGAGGACATCCTTGACGTTGGCCTGAATCGGCACATCCACCTTGATATTTTTGTTCAGCTCGCTCGCGTCGATGTCCACATGAATGAATTTGGCTCCTTTGCAAAATTCCGAGAGTTTTCCGGTGACCCGGTCGTCAAAACGGACGCCGAGGGCGATAACGAGATCCGCCTTGTTCATGGCAATGTTGGCGTAGACAGCGCCGTGCATTCCCAACATCCGCAAAGAAAGGGGATCATTCTCCGGATAACACCCGAGTCCCATGACGGTGGTCGTTATGGGAATTTTTGTTTTGTGGACAAAAGCGCGGAGCTCTTCCGAGGCCTCCGCCGTTATGATTCCCCCTCCGGCATAGATGATTGGCTGTTTGGCCCGGGAAATCATTCGCGCCGCTTCCAGAACCTCTTTTTGCGGAGGGGCAATGTCGGGATGATAACCGGGGCGGTGAATCCGGCGGTTGAAGTCGGGAACAATCTCCTGCTGTTGAATGTCCTTTGGAAAGTCGATGAGTACCGGCCCCGGCCGGCCGGTCCGGGCGATGGTGAAGGCCTCGTTGATGATCGCCGGGATCAGGTTCACGTCCTTGACGAGATAACTGTGCTTGACGCAGGGGAAGGTGGCGCCGACGATGTCGGTTTCCTGAAAGGCGTCTCCCCCCATCATCGTGGTCGGCACCTGCCCCGTGATGGCGATCAGCGGGACCGAATCCATCTTGGCGTCCATAATTCCGGTAACAAGGTTGGTGGCCCCCGGCCCCGAGGTGGCGAGGCAGACTCCCGGTTTTCCGGTCGCCCGCGCGTAACCGCAGGCGGCAAAGGCCCCCGCCTGTTCGTGCCGCGGCAGGACCATCCGGATTTTTTTGGAGAGGGTAAGCCCCTGGTGGATTTCCATCGAGGCGCCGCCGGGGTAGCCGAAGATCACCTCCACCCCTTCCCTTTCCAGCGCACAAACGATGATGTCCCGCCCCTTCATCGGCTTATTTCCGGCCCGGGCCGCATAAGGGGTCGCAGGCGCAACAGCTGAAAATTGCTGGATGTTTTCCATCGTTTTTCTCATACAGTTTCTGCTATTGCCTGACAAGGGGATTTTCCCAACGGAAATTGTTCAACCTTTGCCCGGTATCTGCTATATCGAATCCTTTGTTGCAAAAAACTCATGGGCGAACTGATTTTACGCGATATCCTTCTTGTTTTTCTGGTGACGGTGCCGGTTGTTCTACTCTTAAGGCTTGTCCGCCTCCCCCCGATTGTCGGTTTTATTTTAACCGGAACCCTCATCGGCCCGTCGGGTTTCAAGCTGATCCACGAGGCCGAGCAGATCAACATTCTGGCCGATGTCGGCGTCACCCTCCTCCTTTTTGCCATCGGACTTGAATTCTCGCTGGCCCATTTTGCAAGGCACCGGACCTCCGTGATGACAGGGGGTTTTTTGCAGATTGTTTTTTGCATCGTTGCGGGCGCCTTGATCGGCCGATTTGCCTCATGGCCGATGGAACAGGGGATCTACTTCGGTTGCATCATTGCCCTGTCCAGCACTGCCGTTGTTCTCGGATCGTTGATTTCGCGCCGGCTGCACGATTCGGTTCCGGGCCGCGTGGCCACCGGCATTCTTATCCTTCAGGATTTGGCGGTGGTGCCGATGATGGCCTTTCTCCCCCTCTTGGGCCGCAGTGGGTCGTTTGAGGCGGTCGGCGCGATTGTCGGGAAAAAACTGGCTGTTTTGCTTTTACTCGGCCTGGTTGTTTTTCTTTTCATCCGCCGGCTGGCCGGTCCCCTCCTGCGCCGGATTTCCGGCGCCAAAAGCCGGGAGGTTTTCCTTATCACCATCATTGTTTTTGCGCTCGGTCTGGCCTGGCTCACCGACCGGTTCGGTCTTTCTTTTGCCCTCGGCGCCTTTCTGGGGGGGTTGATTGTCGGTTCCACCGAATATCAGGTGGAGGCGCTCTCCGAAATCCGCCCGCTTCGATACGGGTTCAACGCCCTTTTTTTCGTCTCCATCGGGATGCTGGTCGATCTCCCTTATGTGGCGGGGCATGCGGGACACGTTCTGTTTTTTTGTCTGCTGATTCCAGGCATCAAGATGGCCTTGCTGGCCGGGATTCTTTTGATTTTAAAAGTGCCGCCGGCCATGGCGATCGGCGCCGGCATCATGCTGGGGCGGATCGGCGAATGACCCTAAATTTTTATCCGTTGAAGACGCAGGGAATTGCCCACCACCGAGACCGAAGAAAAACTCATCGCCGCGGCGGCAATGACGGGGCTTAAAAGAATTCCAAAAAAAGGGTAAAGCGCCCCGGCCGCAATCGGAACGCCGAGCGCATTATAGATAAACGCAAAAAAGAGATTTTGCCTGATGTTTTGCATGGCGGCCCGGCTTAACACCCGCGAACGGACAATGCCGCGAAGGTCCCCCTTGACCAGCGTCACGCCCGACGACTCCATCGCCACATCGGCGCCGGTCCCCATGGCGATTCCCACATGCGCCTGCGCCAAGGCGGGGGCGTCATTGATGCCGTCTCCCGCCATGGCGACAAAACGTCCCTCTTTTTGCAATTTTTTGATCACCTCCACTTTCTGATCGGGGAGCACCTCCGCCATCACATCGTCGATTTGAAGTTTTTTGGCCACAGCCAGGGCCGTCGTCCTGCTGTCACCGGTCAGCATGACTACGCGGATTCCCTCTGCGTGAATTTTGCGGATCGCATCCGGTGTCGTCTCTTTAATCGGATCGGCAACGCCCACGAGGCCGGCCGGTTTTCCATCCACCACGACAAACATCACGGTCTGGCCATCTCCCCTCATGTTTTCCGCCAGAGAAAGAAGCGAACCGGCCTCCACTTTAAGATCCTCAAGCAGTTTTTTATTTCCCACGGCGACCGTCTTTCCGCCAACCCGGCCCCGCACCCCCTTGCCGGTTAGAGATTCAAAATTTTCCACTTTTTCAAGACCGATTCCCTTTTCGGAGGCTCCCGCCGTAATCGCCGCCGCCAGAGGATGTTCGCTGGCCCGTTCCACGCCGGCCGCAAATTTCAGCAATTCGTTCTCGCTGAAGCCGTGTGCCGCCACGGATGACAGAAGCCTCGGTTTTCCGAGCGTCAGGGTTCCTGTTTTGTCGACAACCAGCGTGTCCACCTTCCGCATTGTCTCGATCGCCTCGGCGCTTTTGAAAAGGACCCCCATCGTCGCCCCAATTCCTGTGGCCGCCATGATCGACATCGGCGTGGCCAAGCCGAGCGCGCAGGGGCAGGCGATGATCAAAACGGCCACCGCATTAATCAGGGCGTGGGCCATTCTTGGTTCAGGTCCAATCCATCCCCAGACGATAAAAGTGACCGCCGCAGTGAAGACAACAGCCGGAACAAAATAACCCGAGACGACATCGGCCAATTTCTGGATCGGCGCCCGGCTTCGTTGCGCCTCGGAGACCATCCGGACAATTTGCGCCAGAAGGGTTTCGGCGCCGACCTTTTCGGCCCGCATGACCAAAGAGCCGGTGCCATTGACGGTGGCGCCGATGACGCGGTCACCCGCTTTTTTTGAAACGGGTATCGGCTCGCCGGTCACCATCGATTCATCCACTAAACTGCTCTCCTCCGTCACCACGCCGTCAGCCGGAACTTTTTCACCGGGCCGAATGCGAAGGAGATCGCCGACATGGACGTGATCGAGCGGAACGTCCTCCTCGGTTCCGTCGGCGTGCAAACGGCGAGCGGTCTTTGGGGCAAGCCCTAAAAGCAACTTGATGGCCTTCCCTGTTTTGCTTCGCGCCTTCAGCTCAAGCACCTGCCCCAGGAGCACCAGCGTCACAATCACCGCCGCCGCTTCAAAGTAAACCGCCGCCATTCCCCCGGCATTTCGGAAAGAAGGGGGAAATAGGGACGGAAAGAGCGCCGCGACGAGACTGTATCCATAGGCAACAAACACACCGAGGCCGATCAGCGTGAACATGTTGAGGCTTTTGTTTTTGACCGATTGAACGCCCCGGACAAAAAAGGGCCATCCCCCCCAGCAAACCACCGGCGAGGCAAGGGCCAACTCAAACCAGCCAATCCAACGAAAAGTCATCAGTCGATGGAAAAAAACGCCCGGCAGAAAATCGCTCATGGCGATGGCAACAAGCGGAATGGACAGAACCAAACTGACCCGGAAGCGCCGCGACATTTCTTTGAGTTCCGCATTCTCCTCCGGTTCGGCAGAGGGAGTCCGCAACTCCAGGGCCATGCCGCAAAGGGGACAGCTCCCAAGCTTATCCCGCACAATCTCGGGGTGCATGGGGCAGGTCCATGAGGAATGGCTGTTTGGATCTTGCGCATCCATAAATATTCGGTAATATACCCCCCCAACGGAGGAATCTATGAAATTCATCGACACAATCGCTCTTGTTTTCCTGCTTAGTTTTGGATTTGCCTCAGCCGCGACAGCCGCCGAACCCGAGGCAAAGACACCCGAGGCCGCCGCAACCAAATCGTGCGAAATGAAAATCGAGGGGATGACCTGCGGGTCGTGCGAGGCAAAGGTGAAAGAAGCGGTCAAGGATCTGGCCCTTTCGGCCGAAATTGATTCCAAAACAGGAATG
>JACPFC010000041.1 GCA_016183175.1 Deltaproteobacteria bacterium | reverse complement strand
GGGTCGCCGTTTAAGCCCGCAAAAAGGCCGCGGACAAAGGTTGTTTTTCCGGAGCCCAAATCGCCGCAGAGGGCGACGACATCCCCTTTTTTGAGTTTTTTTGAAAAATCAGCGGCGAATTTTTCGGTTTCGGTTGGCGATTTGGAGAGGAAGGGTTTCACATGCAAAGTTCAAATGCCAAAGTTCAAATGCCAAAGGAAATCCAAAACGACAAGGTCAAATTTGACATTTGATATTTGACATTCCTTTGTCATACCCAAGGTCCAAATTGTTCGCAACGTCAGTAGCCAAGACCACCCGCCTCTTTTGGGCCAACAAATCACCGACCAATCCGTGCAAAAAACATCCAAACAACAACGCTTCTGTTCGTTGCAGATACTGTGCCATCAGTCCCGCGTAAATTCCGGTAAGCACGTCCCCCTGCCCCGCGCTGGCCATGGCCGGATTTCCTGTAGGATTTATCCAGGTTATTCCATTAGATAAAGATAAAATACTCCTGTAACCCTTGAGAAGAACATTGACCCCGTATCTTCGGGCAAAGGATGCCGTGGTTTTGAGACGATTTTTCTGGACAACGGGGGTTGTTGTCCCGACAAGCCTCCCCATCTCGGCAGGGTGAGGGGTGAGAAGAGTCAGCCCCCTCCTTTTCATCAAAATCTCCGGATTGGCGGCGACGGCATTGAGGCCATCGGCATCGATGACCATTGGGCCCCGGTAGTGGGACAGGACTGAATGGACAAAATGGACGGTATGGGGGTGGGCGCCAAGACCGGGGCCTATGGCGACAACTGTGGCTTTTTTGAGGCGTTCCAGAACAGCAGGCAAATCTTTTGGAGTAAAAAATGCCGAATTACCTGGCCCAATCGGTTCATACATGATTTCCAACGCCCGTGGATCGATTTTTCGGTAGGCGCCGGAAGGCAAGACCAGCGTTGAAAGCCCCGCCCCCGCCTTCAGCGCGGTATGGGCCGCCATCAGTCCGGCGCCGATTTTCCCCAGCGAGCAGGCAACGGTGAAAACATGACCATATGTCCCCTTGTGGGATGTCTTCAGCCGGGGGTTCAGCGGGGGTTTAATATCGGATGTCGTTATCAGATGGGTTTGCGGTTTTAGTTGTTCTATCACCCTGGGGCTCAAGCCGATCGGCCGGACATAAAGTTTGCCGACGCAATTGTGGGCCTGGGACAATGTCCCATCGCCCGGAAAAAACCCCCGTTTCGGATAACCAAACGTCACCGTGATATCGGCCCTGAACGCGGTTCCCAGGACCTTTCCCGTGTCCGCGCAAAGACCGGACGGGATGTCGATGGCGAGCTTTACCCCTTTGAGGCGATTCATTTCACGAATCCATTTTCGGGGCGTTCCTGCAAGCGGCCGCGAAAGGCCGATGCCAAAAAGGGCGTCGATGACAAGGTCGGGTTTGCCTATTTTATCGAATATTCCCCCGATGTCATTCCCGCGGAAGCGGGAATCCAAATAAGTGCTAGACCCCCGCTTTCGCGGGGGTGACAACAAAAAGATCTGAACCTTTGCCCCCGCTTTTTTTAAATGCCTCGCCACCACCAACCCGTCGCCGCCATTGTTGCCGGGGCCGCAAAAAACGGCGATCTTTTTGCGTTTCAGATTTTCAAACTCTTTTTTGATGACCCGAAAAACTTCCTTGCCGGCGCGATTCATCAGCCGGCGTGCGGGAATTTTACAGCGATGGATCGAAAGGTCGTCGAGGCGCCGGGTTTCCTGGGCGGTGAGAAGATACATGGGCAAAAAATTCCAAATTCCAAATCTCAAATTCCAAACAAAATCCAAAAAAACAAATTCAAAAAATTGAAACAAACGTTTTGAATTTTTGTCATTGGAATTTTGAAATTGTTTGGAATTTGGTGCTTGGAATTTTTATCATTTTAATATTTCCTGAATTTCGCGGATCGCCGCCTCCAATCCCACAAACACCGCGCGGGCGATGATGCTGTGGCCGATGTTGTACTCTTCGATCTCGCGGATGGAGACAACCGGCAGGAGATTCTGCGTGTTCAGCCCGTGGCCGGCAAAGACCTTCAAGCCTTTTTGGGCGGCATATCGGGCAGAGTCGCGGAGACGTTGAAATTCTTTGGCGACGTCACCCTCACCCCGACCCTCTCCCCTCAAGGGAGAGGGGGTAATTCCCCCCTCCCCTTGGGGGAGGGGGACAGGGGGCGGGGTTACTCGTCCAAACGCCTCACAATAAGTCCCCGTATGCAGTTCAACCGCATCCGCCCTTAACTTTGCCGCGAGATCAATCTGTGTCCGGTCGGGATCGATAAAAAGACTCACACGAATTCCCTTGTCTTTCAGGCGTGGAATTTCCTTTTCAAGGAGGTGAACATTCCTCTCACAATCCAGTCCCCCCTCGGTGGTTATCTCCTGCCGCTTTTCCGGCACGATGGTCGCCGTGGCCGGTTTCAACCGAAGTGCGATCCCGACCATTTCATCCGTCAAGGCCATTTCCAGATTGACGGGGATTGTCGCTTTTTGAATCACCGCCTCGAGATCGCGGTCTTGGATGTGCCGCCGGTCCTCCCGGAGATGAAGCGTCACCTGGTCAACGCCGCATTCCTCAAGAATTGGGAGCGAGGCAACCGGATCGGGAATCCCGCACTTTCGCGCCTCCCGCAGTGTGGCGATGTGGTCGATGTTGACTCCAAGGCGGGGTTTCATAGATTCGCTTCAATACATTCCGACAACCGCTGTAAATTCCGGCTCACCAGGCGGTCGTCTTCCCCTTCAACCGTAACCCTTAAGACCGGTTCGGTGCCGGAGTACCGCAGAATCACCCGCCCCTTCCCCTCCAGTTCTTTTTCCACCGCTTTCACCTCCTTTTGCAGTGGGGCAATCTTTTCCAGCGCCTTTTTTTCCCTTATTTTGATATTTTTGGTCTGCTGGGGATAAAGAGGCATCTGATGGGCAAGCGTGGAGAGCGGTTTTCCCATCTTCTGCATATAGGCCAGAACCTGCAACGCCGCGATCAAACCGTCGCCGGTGGTGGCCAGATCCATGAAAATCAAATGCCCCGACGGTTCGCCCCCCAGCGTGTAGCCGTGCTTGCGCATCTCCGTCATGATGGAGCGGTCCCCTACCTGCGTCCGAACGAGCTTCAGGCCATTTTTTTTAAGATAGCGTTCCAGGCCCATGTTGCTCAAGACGGTTCCCACCACCGTATCGCCGGCAAGCTTTCCCTCCTTTTTCCGCTCCAGCGCACAGAGGGCGAGCACGCGATCGCCATCCACAATTTCCCCCTTCTCGTCGCACAAAATGGCGCGGTCGCCGTCGCCGTCGATGGCGATGCCGATGTCGGCTTTATGGTCGCGAACCAGTTTGATCATTGTCTCGGGATGAAGGGCGCCGCAACGGTCGTTGATGTTGGTCCCGTTGGGGGAAACGGCCGCGGGAATGACCTCCGCGTCCATTTCCAAAAAGACAAGCGGCCCCACCAGGTAGCCGGCCCCGTTGGCGCAGTCGACAACGATTTTAACGCCCTTCAGATTCCGCCCTTTGGGAAAGGTCGATTTGAGAAATTCCACATACCGGCCGACGGCGTCCTTGATGCGGATGGCCCTGCCGATGGTTGACCCGGTGGGCTTGATGGAATCGTCGTGGGAGGAAAAGACATATTCCTCCATCTGCAGTTCGACGTCGTCGGAGAGTTTGAATCCTTCCGAATCGAAAAATTTGATCCCGTTGTCTTCAAAGAGATTGTGCGAGGCCGAGATGACCACCCCCGCGTCGGCCCGCATGGCGCAGGTGAGAAAGGCGATGCCGGGGGTTGGAAGCGGCCCGGTAAGAATCGTTTCAGCTCCCATCGAGCTGATGCCGGCGGATAACGCATACTCGAACATGTAGCTGGAGCGCCGCGTGTCCTTGCCGATTAAAATACGCCCTCCCCCCTTTTTTTTGGCGAAGTGGAGGGCAATCGCCTGTCCCAGCGAAAGGGCCACTTCAGGAGTCATGGGATAGCGGTTGGCCCTCCCCCGGATGCCGTCGGTGCCGAATAATTTCTTCATGGAATGAAATTAATTGAATATCCGGGCGAAAGCAAGCATCTCCCGCGTTTCTTTTACGTCGTGTACCCGCAGGATATCGACTCCCTGTTGTGCGGCATGCATGGCGGCGGCGAGGCTTCCGGCAAGGCGATTTTCGGGTTTTTCCTCTCCGGTGATTTTTCCGATAAAACTTTTGCGCGAGAGGCCGACAACGAGGGGATAACCCATTTCCCTGAAGCGCTTGAGATTCCGCAACATCTCGACGTTTTGCTCAAATGTCTTGGCAAAACCAAAGCCGGGATCGATCGAGATTTGGCCGCGACCGATTCCTGCTCT
>JACPFC010000040.1 GCA_016183175.1 Deltaproteobacteria bacterium | reverse complement strand
CGCGTTGGGGTCGGGCACCCGGACAAAAAGGGTCACCTTTCCCTTGGCGCCGGCGGGGGCGGAGCCGTAGGCATAGTCCATGTTGATCATCGCCTTGGCCAGTTTTTGCGCCACCTTGACAAATTCGCCGGGACGGTTGGACATATCGACGGCCAGAATTTCGTTTTCCATCGAAATGGCGCCGTGATCTTCCAGAATATCCTTTGCCTTTTTCACCTTGTCGACCACCATTCGGATCACGGCATGATCGACGGCGTCCTCCACCATCACTGCCTGCATATTCACCCCTCTTTTGGCAAATTCGGCGCAGACACGGGCAAAGGCGCCCGGCCTGTTTTCGAGGAATATGGAAAGTTGGGAAACGACTCTCATGGGAACCTCCTTGGGTTAGCTTGGGCGCAACCGGCGTTTATTATACGCCGGACAAAAGAGATTGCAATTTTGAATCTTGTCGCCTTAATAATGCAAAAGAACCTGAATTTAAACCTATTTTTTAGAATCCGGCGTTTTCTCATGAGTGAAAAGGAATTATCGGTAATCAACAACGAATCGGCCGACGACGAGGCCCTTTTTGCGCGTTTTAAGGGAGGGGACCATTCCGCCTTCGACCTCCTCCTCAAACGCTACCAGGCGCCGATTTTTTCGCTGATCCTCAAGTCGGTTGGAAACCGTCAAAGCGCCGAAGAGCTTTTTCAGGATGTCTTTTTCAAGATCATTGAAAAGAGGGATTCATTTCGGACCGATGTTTCGTTCCGCGCCTGGCTTTTCACCGTTTGCAGAAATACCTGTATCGACACCGCGCGAAAAAACAAGAGGGCGCCGGGGATCGACTCGATTTTTGTCGACGAGGAGAAACCGCTGGAGATCAGGCAGGCGGGCAACAACCCTGGCCCTCTGGAAGGAGCCGCCGGCGCCCAGCTCGATTCGTTCCTCGAAGAGGCCCTTCGTGAACTCCCCCCTCAACAGCGCGAGACGTTTTATCTGAAGGTGAAGGGGGAAATGACGTTTGAAGAAATCGGCGCCGTGATGAAATGCTCCGTTAACACCGCCAAAAGCCGCCTGCGGTACGCGGCGGAAACATTGAGGGGGATATTTGGGAAGAGGGGATATTTGAAGTGACATCTCATCCAACAACCGAAGAACTCTACGAGGCCCATATCAAGCAGATAACGGGCGCGCGTGCGCGCGAAATCCACGCACATTTGCAGGAGTGTTCCGAATGTCGGCAGGTTCTTCTGGACTACCAAAAACTGGAGGAGAGCTTTGTCCAACAGCCGCTGGAAACCCCTTCGCCGCGGGTGTTGGAAGCCATCCGGCTCAAGGCCCGTAAATCGACCGAAAAGCCGCGCGAGCGGCTTCTCTGGGCTTTTTTAAGATGGGACCGCGCCGTCGGTTTTGCCGTTGTGGCGGTGATGGCTGTCGGCATCGGCATTCTTTATCGCACCGGATTTCACGAAAAAATTTCGGATGAACAGCCGCCGGCAACATCTGTCCTTCCCGCCGAGCCGAGACCGGTCAAACCGCCTCCAGTAGCCGTTCCTGTCGTCTCGCCCCCAACCGGCCTCGAGAAGAGGGAGGCGGAGACTGCTCGCCCGATAGCGGCCAAAAAAGAGAAAATCGCACCGGTGGATTACGATATCGAAGGGGCCTATCAGGAGTTTGAAGCGGCAGAGGCCACCCCTTCGCCGTCCGGTACAGCCGAGGAAAAAAGAGATGTCGGCGGGGGGCCGGCAAAAGGTTTGGTCCCGTCGCTGACAGCCGTTCCCCCGATCACCGAAGCGGACAGACTGCTTGATGAAGCGCTGGAAAAACAACCGGAAAAACAAACGGGGGGTGTCTCGTGTCCGACTGCGTGCGGCGCCTATGAGGCCATCGTCAAGAAATATCCAAACTTTGTTCGTCTGCCGGACGTTCTGTTCAACTGGGCTGTCTGCCTTGAAAGGCTGGGGTGTGCCGATGAGGCCCGGAAAAAATTAAACCAGCTGGAACAAATGAATCCCTCGTATCCCGGCCTCTTGGAGGCAAAAGGGAGACTGATGGAGAAATAGAAAGGAAACAAAATGATATCGAGATCGCTCATCGTTTTTTTGCTGTTGATCGCGTCACCTGCGTATGCCTATCTCACCAAACCCCCACCCCCTCCTTCATCCAACGCCGAAGTGACCTTGGAGGCCAAAAGCTCCCACGGCACAATTCTGCGATCGGGCGACGAGGATTTTTATATTCTGGTGACGACAAAAACCGCCAAAAACGAATCGGCCAAAAAACTCCCGCTCAATATCACCATTGTCATCGACCGGAGCGGCTCGATGGCCGATAACGGCAAACTCAATTTCGCCAAACAGGCGGCCAAAGAATTCATCAACAAGTTGGGCAACGAAGACCGCGTTTCGCTGGTGGAGTATGATGAGCAGATCACCGTTTTGGCCGAGCCGACGCTGGTCGGAACAGATCGCGGCGTCCTCCTTAAAAAAATCGACCTTTTGGAGCCGCGCGGGTCCACCGACCTGGCCGGGGGAATGGTGGAAGGGGGAAAACAGGCGGAGAGATTTTTTGACGAAAACCGGATCAACCGCGTCCTTCTCCTCTCGGACGGCCTCGCAAACACCGGGGTGGTTCAGATTCCGGCGGTGGCCAATCTGGCGGAAGGTTTGAGCCGAAAAGGGATTCAGGTGACCACCTTCGGCCTCGGTTCCGATTTTGACGAAGAGATGATGACCCGCATCGCCGATTCTGCGGGGGGAAACTACTATTTCATCGAAAGCGGCCCGCAGATCGCCGGCATCTTTGAAAAGGAACGCCATGCTCTTTCGACCGTGGTGGGAAAAAAGGCAAAGCTCGTTGTCGAGCCGGAGCGGGAAATCGAATTTATGGATGCCTTCGGTTATCAGACAAAAAAAAGCGGAAATAAAATCGTCGTCGATATTCCCGATCTCTTTTCCGGCCAGAACCGAAAAATTCTTTTACGCTTCAAACCCAAAATCAAAGAGGCGCGCGAGTTGGTGGCGGCCACGGTGACTTTGGAGTACACCTCCACCGCTCAAAATCTGGTCCGGAAGGAACTGCGCGATCGGCCAACCCCGATGTGATTGTGGAATCGGTGAAAATCGCCTCCAGCCGTCAGATTGAAGAGGCGATGAAGAGTTATGCGGGCGGCAACACCTTCGGCGCCAACAATTTTCTCTCCCAGGCCAGGGGAATCCTTCAAGACGCCTACCAGTCCAACCCAAGCCCGGCACTGATCAAACAAATGAACGACATCGACCGGACATTAAACAAGATTCAGTCAACCTCCGCCGATTCGGAAGGGGGAAAGCTGTTGATCAAGGAAGAAAAATACAAGGCGCGCCAGGAACAGCAGGAGTGGTAATTTATTTTGAGGTCACATTTTTCGAGACCGGCGATAAGCCGAAAGCGACATTCCCCCTTCTTTGGCGGCCGAATGCTTCAGCAGTAAACGAAAGCGGGGACTCCGCTCTAAAAGATAGTCTTCGATATCATCGTCGCTGATGGCTTCCATAACAGCCTCGATCTTGCCGTTTTTGGTGATAAAAACCGGCTCTTTTTTCGCCATCTTCATAAATTGAGCCACTCGTCGATTCTTAACCGGTAATCCGCGGGTACTTTTCCCTTAAGTCGCTTGATACGCGAGCGGCTTTCTTTTGCCGGTTCAAAACTCAAATATTTTTCAATGCCGTCGAGCACCTTGGTGGCATCGTACCTTCGCATGCCGTCCAGATCGGCTACTGCATGCGGCTTCAAATGGACGGTATAACGGGCCATGCCTTTAATGACTGAATTATGATATAATTCAGTCATAAATCAACCCAAAAAATGATGCCAATCTTTTGACGTTTTTCTCATTTTGAGCGGGCGTTTACGGAAACTTCGATTTCAAGCGACCAAGGGCGGCTACTTGGCTGAATTTTATAAAAAGACCCGGTAATCCAAGTTGAAAATTTTGGCCAACCGCTTTGCCAATGCCTTGCCGATGGGCCGCTTTCCCGATTCGATCTGTGAAATATTTCCCTGCGGCATTTCCAATGATTTGGCCAGTTGCATCTGCGTCATCCCGGCCCTTTTTCGAGCGGCCTTCAACATATACGCCGCCTCCCCTCCGGCCGCTTTGATACGTGGTCCGGCAAGTTCGCGCCAAGAGACAGGCTTTTCTTCATAATGCTTGAGCCAGATAAGGATGGGCTTTATCCGGCCGGCGGGGACCCGGGTATAGCGCCGAGTGTTTTTGCCCAGCCAAACCTGAACCTCAGTAAGGGGCATTTTCGTGAGTGCCGACATAGTTGATCTCCAAAAGCCTTATTTCTTCATCCAACACATCCCAACAAGCCACGTAAGTCGGACGGCCTAACTTGATATGACAGTGATACCGGATAATATTTTTTGGCGTCTTAAGCCGGCCAAAGTTCTTCCAGTCGGCTCGAATCGGCCCAGCCACCTCAAGTTCTTTGGTCAAAAGGTCGAAGCGCTGTTGAATATGCCGCGGCAAGCGTTCCGCTTGCCGTGCCGCTTTCGATGTTACCGTTACATGCCACATAATATATCAAATTTTGATATATGTCAAAAATAATTCGGCGGGGGGACAATCTGTGTCAAACAATTGATAGACACTCCCCCCCAAGGATCGAAAACATTATCGGCAGGTGCAGGGGGCAAAGTTGCGTAAAAGGTTAAATTTTTTTGGGTGGTGGTGAAAAAACCTTACTTCAAATCTAACCAATTGAATTTGACGCCCGATTCAGGCAAAAATAACGCGTGATGAAGTATGCCGCTCTCCTTTCTATTCTCGCTTTTTCAATCACCGCCTTCGGCGCCGAAAATCCCCCATCACCGCCGGTCGATTGGGCCCAGCGCTATGGCGCCATCGATTCCGCCTCCGAGGCGTCGTTAAATGAGGCGATCAAAAAAGAGGGCCCCCTCTCCCCCTGGCTTTCGCTTCGGTTGAGCGAGCTTTACCTTAGAAGTGAAAAATATCCCGAGGCGCTGAACCTTCTGGAAAAAATTCCTGTCGGAGGCATCTGGGATTTCTGGAAAAAAACAGCGCTTGCCAAGGCCTGGCTCGGCATGAATCAACCGCGCCAGGTCCTTCAGGAACTCGAGGCCCTCCCCCCCGAACCCGATGTGCAGATCAACCCGACGCAGATTTTTTATCGGCAGATCTACCGCGACGCCCTTTGGACCAAAGAGCAGGCCTTAAGACAAATGGGAAAAAATGCCGATGCCGTTTCCGCCCGTATCTGGGCGCTGTTTCCGGATATCGACGGCAACTCTGCAAACGTGAGGGAAACCCCGCGGATCTCCCCCGACATTCATCCGGCCGCAACAACAAGCGACAAGATAACCCGCCTCCATGTCCTGCACACCAAAAAGTTGTACGATACCATACCGGTGATCGTTCGCCCGGACGAAATTGCCGTCAGTCATCTCCCGCTGGCCGAAAAATGCCGCGCCCTTTTCGAATGGGGCAACTCCCTTCGCAATCTGAAAAAACCGGCCGAGGCGCTGGATGGATTTTCCGGGGCGGTTTCGCAAAAATGCGACGGCGAATACCTCGTCCGCTCCCTCTACTGGAAGGGCAAGCTGGAGCTTGCCTTTAAAAAACCCGATCGGGCGATCGAGACTTATGAATATTTGATCGAAAAATTTCCGTCGGGGCGCTACACCGACGATGCCTGGTACGGCCTTTGGAAAATTTACGAGGAACAAAAGCAGGAAGGACGGGCCAAAAAGGCCATCCGTCAGTTGATCGCCCTCCCCGAAGGGGATATGCGGCTTGAGGCGCTCTGGGAGACCGCCTGGCCGGCGTACAAAAAAAAGAAATACAGGGAGGCGCTCGAACTTTTCGACCGGATACTCGCATCGCCGCCACGGGACGATGAGTCCTATCCGCGCGCCCTCTACTGGAAAGGACGGACGCTGGAAAAGATGGGGGAGGCGTCCTCTTCTTATTATCAGCGCCTCATCGATGATTTCCCCTTTTCCTACTACGCCGTTATCGCGGCCAACCGTTTTGGCACGACGCCCAACATTCCGCAGATCCCGCGCCCGCATACCGAGGTTCCGGTGGAGGCCAAGGCGCAAGAGACGATCGTAACCGTCAATCTGCTGAACGAGCTGGGTTTACACAGGGAGGCCTTGGACCTTCTCGACTATTTTTCCCAGCAGGAGGCCGATCTGGCGGGGCAGATGAAGCCGCTCATGGCGGTAAAATGGATCGAATCGGGCGATTACAATAAGGCGCTGGCGATGGCCTCAGAGCATTTCGGTCACGGTGTCACCGAGGGGGTCAAGCGCAAAAATGATCCGATGCTTTTTGCCTTCTATCCCGAGGCCTACGCCAAAGAGGTGGAAGCGGCCAATCGCCGGTTACAACTGCCGCGCGGGATGATTGAGGGGATCATGCGCGAGGAATCGCTTTTTCTGCCGGAGGTCCGCTCGTCGGCCGGCGCCGTGGGGGTGATGCAGTTGATGCCCGGCACCGCCTCCATTCAGGCCCGATCGACCGTCGTTGAAAATTTTTCCATGGACAGTTTGACCGATCCGCGGACCAATATTCTCCTTGGCTCCTCCTTTTTTGCCAAACTGGTGGACCGTTACGAGGGCCATGTGCCGCTGGCGGTGATGGCCTACAATGCCGGACCGGGGAATGTGAACAAGTGGCGCGCCCGGATGGGAAACCTTCCGCTGGATGAGTTTGTGGAAGAAATTCCTTTTTCGGAAACACGGGGGTATGTCAAGCGGGTTCTGCGCTCGATGCAGATCTACGGACTTCTGTTTGACGAGCCGACATTCAAGAAACCCTTTTTTTCGATGAATTTGTAAAAAATTCAATCTCACCGCGGTTGAGGTCGTCTCATTGCTTGAGCAAATAACCCGTGCTTCGGCCTCCGCCCAAGTCTTTGACCAGAATTTTCCGATCGAGCAAATCCTGGATGTCGCGCAGTGCGGTGTCCTGCGAACACTTCGTGATTTTGGCCCACTTGGATGAGGTGAGTCTGCCGACAAACCCGTCCAGAAGCCTGTTAAGCATGATCTGCTGGCGCGCATTTAACGGCGTTGCGCGGTGAGATTCCCAAAACTGCGCCTTGTTGAGCGTGGATTTGAGCGTGTTTTCCGTTTCAGCCAAGGCATGATCCAGACAGTTCAAAAACCAGGCAAGCCACATTGTAATATCCAGCCCCCCTTTCTGCGTTTTCTCCAGCATGTCGTAATAGGCCCTGCGCTCCTGCCTGATTTGCGCCGACAAGCTGTAAAAACGGCGCCGGCTCCCCTCGGACCGCGCCAACTGCATGTCGGCTATGGCCCGCGCGATGCGGCCGTTGCCGTCATCGAACGGATGGATGGTCACAAACCACAAATGGGCCACCGCGGCCTTGACGACATCGTCAATGGGAATCTTGCGGTTAAACCAGGCAAGGAAGCGGGCCATTTCGGCATCAAGCCGCGATGCCTCCGGCGCCTCAAAATGAACGCGCTCACGGCCCATCGGCCCCGAAACAACCTGCATCGGCCCCCTCTCGTCCCCGCGCCAGGCGCCCACGGTTATTTTGTGCATACCGCTAAAGCCCGTGGGAAACAGGGCGGCATGCCACCCCCACAGGCGTTTTTTGGCAAGCGCCTCGCTGAAATTTTGCGTCGCGTTCAGCATCATTTCGACAACGCCGTCGACGTGACGATCGGCAGGGACCAAACCGGCGATATCCAACCCCAGACGGCGCGCGATGGAAGAACGAATCTGATCCGGATTTAAAATTTCCCCCTCGATTTCACTCGACTTCAAGACATCCAGCGTGAGAATGTTTAACGAGGCCTCGGTTTGCAGGTTGAAACCGAGCGCCTCCATGCGCCCCAACAATTTGCCCTGACGATGGCGGACGGAGGCCAAAAGGCCGGATAATTTTTCCTGATCCCAGGTAAAATTGGGCCAGCCGGGGCGCTGATGGATGCAACGAATTAATCTCCGCATATTACGCGGAGATTATAAACCCTATTCACCGCATGGGCAAGATTATTCTCCGCATAATGTGCGGAGAAGAGGGAAACCCCGCCGGTTTTCAGGGTTCATCGGCGCCGACGAGCTGGCGGAACACCTCGTCAAACCGCGAAAGCCACCCTTTGCGCGTCGCGTTATTTTCTTCTTGACGAACCGGTCAACTTCCCATAAAAAGGCGGGCAACAATAGGCAGTACCCGTAGTCAACCTTTCGTATCCATTCAGATTGTTGATTTAAAGCAGTCAAACCATCAATCAAGGAGAGAACCAAATGAAGAAACATCTTTATCGTGCCCTTTTCGCGGCCTCGCTGGTTGCGTCGGGCACCGTATGGGCCAACGGTACTCCGGCTCCCGAGCCGGTTGCCGGCGGTCTTGAAATCAGCGGCAATGTGACGATTGTCAGCGGCTATCAGCATGACGATCAGGACGCCACGGGCGGCGCCTTGGGCGGGATGGGTGATGTCACCTTCGCCACCGCGGCCAATGCTGACCATTTTCGTTTCATCGTCGATCAGGTGGAAATCGATCTCCAAAAAAGTTTTGGAGAGAATATCCGCCTGCGCGCTGATATCGATTTCGTCGATTTTGCCAATACCAACACACGGGTCGCGGATGCCTACGATCTGGAACAGGCCTATGTCACCGCCAACCTGGCGGCCGGCAACGGCATCGAATTCCTGATCGGCAAGTTCAACGCCCCTGTCGGGGTGGAATCGGCCGACCGGGCGGACAACTGGTTCATTTCGTACCAGTTTCCGTATCGTTTCCTCACCCCCACTGCGTTGATCGGTGCCAAACTCTATTATGCGTTTAGCGACCTGATCGATCTGCACTACGCGGTGACCAACGATCTCAACGCCAACGGCTTCGGCGATTCCGCCATTCCCGCCAGCTTGTTCCGGTTGGGCTTCAACTGGGGCGAAGAAGGGCATGAATCGACCGTCGGCATTTCGGGCGGTTTCAGCCCTGAAAGCGATGCGGCGATTGCCGGCGGCGCCTCGCAGAACGCCCACTGGGATTTCTTCGGCGACCTCGATGCCTTGATCGCCGTGAGCGATACCTGGACCGTGGCCTTCGAAGGCGTTTACCGCCAGAGCGACAACATTGTCGCCGCCTCCAAGAACCAGAAGGCGATTGCCGGCTGGATCGGAACGAACTGGCAGATCAACGATGCCTGGGATTTCAGCATGCGCGGCGGCTGGATGTGGGAAATCAACCCCATTACCGGCAGTGGCGCCTCCACCACAGGCGGGTTCTGGAACGGGACCGCGGCGACGGGCCACGAAGGGAATACCTACAGCGGTCAGTTGGGTACCGGATATATGATCACCGATGGAGCAAAGATGAAGCTGGAATATCGCTTCGACTTTGCGGCGGTGGCTGGCCCAGCGGCTAATTCGGACTATCATTCTTTGATGGCCGAGTTTGATTATAGCTTCTAACCGGAAGTTAGGCTAACTACTCGATATTATTAGATTTAACAAAAAACCCCGACCCGCTTTAGGCGGAATCGGGGTTTTTTTTGTTAAAATCCCCCCAACCCCCCCCTTTGTCAAAGGGGGGCAAGGGGGGATTTATTTCCTTGACATATAATTTAATATAATTAAACTTAATTCCACTTAATTTTGTAACAGTTCCTAATCGACCAATATTATTACATTATATTTATATTTGGTAGAGAAGGAGTGAGTTGGTTTTAAAACCATCAATAAAGGAGAGACCTATATGATAAAAAGGATAATGGCAGGCGCGCTAACAGGTACCTTCCTGTTTGCGGTCAGTATAAGCGCATGGGCCAATGGAACTCCGGCGCCGGAGGCGGCGGCGGGGGGGTTGGAGCTGTCCGGCAATGTGACGGTTGTCACCGGCTATCAGCATGACGACCAAGATGCCACCGGCGGCGCCTTGGGAGGCATGGGTGATGTCACCTTCGCCACCGCGGCCAATGCCGACCATTTTCGCTTCATCGTCGATCAGGTGGAGTTGGATCTCCAAAAGAGCTTTGGGGAGAATATCCGCCTGCGCGCTGATGTGGACTTTGTCGACTTTGCCAACACCAACACCCGGGTAGCCGACGCGTACGATCTGGAACAGGGCTATGTCACCGCCAACCTGGCGGCCGGCAACGGCATCGAATTCCTGATCGGCAAGTTTAATGCCCCGGTGGGGGTGGAATCGGTTGATCGGGCGGACAACTGGCTCATTTCATACATGTTTCCGTACCGGCATCTCATCCCGCGTCAGGTGATCGGCGCAAAGCTGTACTATGCCTTCAGCGACCTGGTCGATTTCCATTTCGGCGTGGTCAATGACTTGAACGCCAATGGCTTTGGCGATTCGGCCATTCCCGCCAGCTTGTTCCGGTTGGGCTTCAACTGGGGCGACGAAGGGAACGAATCGACCATCGGCATTTCGGGCGGTTTCAGCCCTGAAAGCGATGCCGGGGTTGCCGGCGGCGCTTCGCAGAACGCCCACTGGGATTTCTTCGGCGACCTCGACCTGATGATCGCCGCCTCCGACACCGTGACGGTTGCGATGGAAGGGGTCTATCGTCAGAGCGACAATATCGTTGCCGCCAGCAAAAACCAGAAGGCGATTGCCGGCTGGATCGGCCTGAATTATGAGGCCAGCGACGTGTGGGATGTGAGCTTCCGCGGCGGGTGGATGTGGGAAATCAACCCTATCACCGGCTCGGGCGCCTCCACCACGGGCGGTTTCTGGAACGGGACCGCGGCGACGGGTCACGAAGGCAACACCTACAGCGGCACGCTGGGCGCGGGTTATCAGATTGCCGACGGCGCGAAGATGAAGCTGGAATACCGCTTCGACTTTGCGGCGGTTGCGGGCCCTGCGGCCAACTCGGACTATCATTCGTTATTGGCCGAGTTTGATTACAGCTTCTAATTCGGCTCCAAGGGTAAAGAAGATTTGCAAAAGAACCCCGGTCCGCCTGTGGCGGATCGGGGTTTTTTTGTTTGTCACGCCCCTTGTTAATGTTATGTAGGGGCAATGTCTCTCTTCATCACATTCGAAGGCATCGAGGGTTCGGGCAAAACAACCCAAATCAAGATCCTTGATGATATCCTCAAGCTCCGCGGCTATGAGACGGTGTTGACGCGCGAGCCGGGGGGAACCGCCATCGGCGACCAGATCCGAACAATCCTCCTCGACTCCGAAAACACCGGGATTCTGCCGCTCTGCGAGCTGTTTTTGTATGCCTCCGCAAGGGCCCAGCATGTCCAGCAGGTCATCGAACCGGCGTTGGCCGCCAAAAAGATTGTCCTTTGTGACCGCTTTACCGACGCGACTTTAGCCTATCAGGGCTATGGAAGGGATTTTTCGCTGGAGATGATTTCCGCCATCAACCATCTGGCGGTGGGAAAGCTGAAACCCGGGCTCACCTTCCTGATGGATTGCGATCCCGAAATCGGATTGAGGCGGGCCCGTGAGCGGATCGCCACGCAGGTGCAAAAATCAAGCGAAGACCGTTTCGAAAATGAGGCGTTCCCTTTTCACGAAAGGGTGCGGGAGGGCTATTTGGCCATCGCCCGTGCCGAGCCGGAACGGGTGATTATCGTCAACGCCAACCCCGATGTGGAGGCGGTGCATCAGGAGATTGTAAAAAATGTTTCAAATGCCCTTCATTGGCCACCAAAAAAACTGGGAACTGCTCCTTAAGGACGCCGCCCAAAACCGCCTCCCACCGGCTTATCTGTTCTATGGGGCGCCAGGCATCGGCAAAAAAAAGGCGGCTCTGGCTCTTGTTTGTCGGCTCTTTGGCCGGGAGGCGGGGGAAAATACCCACCCCGATCTGCAATTCATCCAGCCGGACGGGAACACTATCAAAATCGAGGCGATCCGGGCCTGTCAGGAAAGGCTTAAGCTTGCCCCTCTGGAGGCCCCGCTCAAGGTTGTTCTCATCGACGAAGCCGACTCTCTCACCCGCCAAGCCGCCAACAGCCTGTTAAAAATCCTGGAAGAGCCCCCCCATAGCACCCTTTTTATCCTGATCACCTCCTCCCTCTTCCGGATTTTGCCGACGATCCGTTCGCGTTGCCGGCGCCTTTTCTTTTCGACGCCGCCGGTGGAAGAAATGGCCGAAACACTGGCTGTCTCGCTGAATTGGCCCAGGGAAAAGATCCGTGAAATGCTCCAGTATGTCGATGGCTCGGCCGGTCTTATGTGCGAATTGGCTGGAAGCGAGATGGCCGGGGCGATTGAAAACTCCGGGCGCCTGTTGACGAATGCGTCCCGTTCATTTACCGACATTGTCCAATGGGGAGACGAACTGGCAAAAAACAGGGAGATAAATATGAACCTCCTTCTGGAGGTGTTGAAGAAACGCCTCTTTCGTGAAATGGCTGTGGAAAATAAATTATCCGACCTCGCCAAGATCGACCGGATTTCCCAGGCCCAGCGGGATTTGGACGGAAATGTAAACAAGGCGCTTGTTTTGGAAAATTTGATGATGGAGTTATGAAAATCTTTCTCACCACCGCCATCGACTACGTCAACAGCCTCCCCCACATCGGCACCGCGTACGAAAAAATCGGCGCCGATGTCATCGCCCGCTTTCGCCGGCTTTGCGGCGATGAGGTCCTCTTCCAGATGGGAAACGACGAACACAGCGCCAATGTTCAAAAAGCGGCTGAAGCGGCCGGGCTCCCCCCAAAAAAATACTGCGACGAGATGCGGCCAAAGTTCGAGGCGATCTGGAAAAAGCTCCATATCTCGTATGACCGGTTTATTCAGACAAGCGATCAAAATAAACATTATCCGACCGTCTATGAGTTTTTTGATCGGGTCAACAAGGCGGGCGATATCTATCAGAAGGATTACGAAGGGTGGTATTGCGAATCATGCGAGGCTTTTTACACCGAAAAAGATCTGGAGAACGGCCTCTGCAAAAATCACCAAAAAAAACCGGCGTGGATCAAGGAGAAGAATTATTTCTTCAAATTGAAAAAATATGAAAAGGCCCTTTTAAATCACATCGAGGCCAATCCTGGCTTTATCCTCCCGGCCAAGCGAAAAAATGAGGTGGCGAGTTTCATCAAACAGGGATTGGAGGATTTCAGCATCTCCCGCAGTACTTTTACATGGGGCATCCCGGTGCCGCTCGACAAGACGCACGTTTTCTATGTCTGGTTTGACGCCCTCATCAATTATCTTTCGTGGCTGGGACTTAAATCGCTGGATGACCTGAAAGACAACGAGTACTGGAAAAATGTCATGCACATCGTGGGAAAAGATATCACCCGCTTTCACTGCATCATCTGGCCGGCGATGCTGATGTCGGCCGGTCTTCCCCTTCCAAAAACAGTGTTCGGTCATGGCTTTGTCTATCTGCGCGGTGAAAAGATGTCCAAGTCTTTGGGAAACGTCGTGACACCGCTCGATATTCTGGAAAAATACCCCGACTTCGGGGCCGATGCGCTTCGCTATTATCTCATGCGCGGCTCCAGCTTTGGCGACGACGGCGATTTCACCTGGGATGGTTTCATTGAACGGTACAATGCGGATTTGGCGAATGGAATCGGAAATCTTGCTTCGCGGATTTTGGGGATGGTGTGGAGGTATCAGGGGGGGAGTGTTTCTCCCCGCCCATTTGAGGAAAGCCAGGAAGATTTAATTTTTAAAGCCAATGAGGTTTGGGAATATCTCAAGATTGATTTATCAATCGACGAGAAGGACCCCACAGATATTCGGCCTCATCGTGCCTTGGAGGCGATCTGGAGATTTATTAGCGCTATTGATCAATACATAGACAGGCGGGCTCCCTGGCAGTTGGCCAAGGATAAGAAAGTGGACGATTTGTCACAAATACTGACTCTTTTAGTTGAATGCGTCCGGCGGCTTTCCATTTTTTGCGGTATTTTTGTTCCCGACGCCTCAAAAAAAATCTGGAGAGCTTATGGATTTGACAAATGGAAAAATTTTTCCGACATTCGGGCTCCCGATCAGTTTGATTCTCCCCTGAGCAAGATGCCTCATAAATTGACGGAACTGAAACTCAATCTTTTTCCCAGGATTCAGGTCATATGAAAGTGATCATCGATCCACATACACTGGAAAGGGCCGAGGAACGTGGCACAACTGAGGATGAAATCATTGATGTGATTCAAACGGGATTGCCTATTGCCGCCAAATATGACAGGCAGGGAAAAGCAAAAATTTTTCCGTACCGGAAAAAACGTCAAAATAAATATTACGAACAAAAGAAAATTGAGGTATACTACGTCATAAAAATGAATATTTCCTACAACGATAAGAACGATCTCCTCTACATTCGTCTCGACGACAAGAAGCAGGCCGTGATCAATCGCCGTGTTTCAGATGATGTTGTTCTCGATATGGGCGAAAAGGACAGAATCGTCGGCATTGAAATTGTCAATGCCTCCCGGCGCGTAAGTCTCGACAAGCTTTTTCCAGTTCAGTACGAAGCCCGTCATGCGGCGCCCTGAATCCCTCCTGGCCCCCCTTTTTCAAAGGGGGGGATGTGGATGAGCATCTCCGAAAGGTTTTCCCTCACCGCCTCAAAAACCTCCCCCTCCAATTTTTTCCCCGTATCAATCACAAACTTCCCATTCGGCTGAACCCGGTATTTCTTCGGTTCCTTTTTGACCTTTTCCAAAAAGTATTCGGTCGGGATCCGGCTGGAGGGGTCCACCTGCACGGTCAGGAGTTGGTCCTTGAAGGCAACCGAGTTGAGCCGGAGTTTTTTGGCCAAAATCTTGATCCGCATCAGGGCAATGAGATTTTTTGAGGGTTCGGGGAGGGGGCCAAAACGGTCGGCCCATTCTTCCGCCAAGTTCAGGCAGAGAAGTTCGTCCTCCACCATCGCCAACTGTTTGTAGAGCTGAAGACGGAGCGAGGTGTCGGCGATATAATCCTCCGGCAGGTAGGCCGAGATGTTGAGCTTCAACTCCGGATCGATTTCCTCCTCCGTCTCTTCCCCCTTCAACTCCGCCACCGCCTGTTTCAAGAGCGAAACATAAAGATCGTACCCCACAGCATGGATCATCCCCGATTGTTCGGGGCCGAGGATATTGCCGGCGCCGCGGATTTCCAGATCGTACTCCGCGATTTTAAATCCCGACCCCAGTTCCGTAAAACGCTGAATCACGCTCAATCTCTTTTTGGCATCCTCCGTGATCAGCTCGTCGTCCGGCACCAGAAGATAGGCGTAGGCCCGGTGCGACGACCGGCCGACCCGCCCCCGCAACTGGTAGAGCTGGGCGAGGCCGAAGTGATCGGCGCGGTTGATGATGATGGTGTTGGCGGAAGGGATGTCCAGCCCCGATTCGATGATGGCGGTACAAAGGAGGACCTCGAATTTTTTTTCCATGAATCCGATCATCACCTCTTCCAGATCGTCCTCGTTCATCCGGCCATGGGCGATTTCTATTCGGATCTCGGGGACCGTTTTTCGGAGCTGGTCCCGCATCTTTTCGATCGTCTGGATCCGGTTGTGGACAAAAAAGACCTGCCCCCCGCGCCCCATTTCGTGCAAAATCGCCTCGCGAACGGCCCCCGAATCCCACCGCGTCACATAGGTGCGGATGGAAAGCCGGTCGGCCGGCGGGGTGTTGATCACCGAGAGGTCGCGGATGCCGACGAGCGCGAAGTTGAGCGTTCGGGGAATGGGGGTTGCCGAAAGGGTGAGCACATCCACCAATTTTTTGAGTTTTTTGATCTTTTCCTTTTGCGCCACGCCAAAGCGGTGCTCCTCGTCGATCACCAAAAGCCCCAGATCGCCAAACCGCACGTCCGTCGAAAGAAGCCGGTGGGTGGCGATGACGATGTCGGTTTCTCCCTTTGCCAGTTTTTGGACGATTTTTTTCTGTTCGGCGGCGGTCTGAAAGCGGGAGAGAAGTTCCACGGTCACCGGAAAATTTTCGAGCCGTTTTTTGAAGGTCTCAAAATGCTGAAAGGCCAATATGGTGGTGGGAACCAGAACCGCCGCCTGTTTTTTGTCTTCCACCGCCTTGAAGGCGGCCCGGATGGCGATTTCGGTTTTGCCGTATCCCACGTCGCCGCAGACAAGCCGGTCCATCGGCCTTGTTTCCGTCATGTCGGAAATGACATCGTCGATGGCCTGAAGCTGATCGGACGTTTCTTCAAACGAAAAGGTCGCCTCAAATTCCTCGAAGAGTTCATCGCGCGGAGAGAAGGCATACCCTTTCTGGGCCTGACGGACCGCCTGCAGTTCCAAAAGTTCCCGGGCCAGCCTTCTTGTCGCCCGTTTGACCTTTTCCCTGGCCCGCTTCCACGACGTTCCCCCCATCTTGTCGAGCATTGGGGGATGCCCTTCTTTTGCGGCATATCGGGTGATGAGGTTCAGTTTGTCGACCGGAACATAAAGTCTGTCTCCGCCAAGATATTCCAGCAGAAGAAAATCGTTCTGCACGGAGTCGAGCTTCAGCGAGACCAGTTCTTTGTAAACGGCGATGCCGTGGTCGCGATGGACGATAAAATCGCCCGGTGCAAGTTCAGAAAAGGAAAAGATCGGCTCACCGGTCGGTTTTTTTGAAAGCGTTCTCCCCTTTTGCCCGAAAATCTCCTCGTCGGTGATCCACCACTGATCACCTAACCAGCCGCACAGCGGCGGTGAGGGGGAGGCTCCGCCGGCTTTGCCGGCGGAGGGGGCGACGCGAGCCCCTGAAATAGCCCAGTAAAAACCCTCCGAGATCGGGCCGGGAACGATCTGGATAAAGGGGGATGGATCATTCCCTTCGAGGGCGCTCTGAACGGCCCGTCTGCTTTCATGCCCGTCGGTCAATTTTAAAAGGGGGATTTCGTAGCGGGCCAGAAGATCGCTCAACCGTTCCTGTTGGGCAGGCGAACCGGAGACGAGAAAGAGACGGCATCCCTCGATCCGGCGCTGATTCAAAATATCCGCAAGGGGCTTTAACCCCTGTTCGCTGACATGACCAAGGGCGAGTTTTGTCTTGAGGAGGGCGTTTGATTCCATCGTCAACTGAAGAACCTCTTTTCCTGTTTCCGCAAAATCCATCCTCGAAAAATAGCCAAGACCTTCGTCGATCTCCCCCGTCGTCAAAAAAATTTCCTCCGGCGCGAACATTCTCTCGATACTCGTCGATTTTTCTTGGTGTTCGCGATGTTCTTCAAGCTCCTTTTCCCACCGGCTCACCAATTCCTCCCCACCCACAAGACAGACAATGGCTTCCGAGGGGAGATAGTCGAAGAGGGTCCCGCCCGGGCCACTGGCTCCCCCGGGATAAAAGAAGGGGAGAAATGTTTCGATGCCGTTAAACGAGAGCCGGTGGGCCATTTTTTCCGCGACCCAGTCGCGTTCCGGCTTGGGAATATCATGGTCATCGGCGAGTTTCTTTAAGCCGCTCTTCCAGTTCTCCCCCAGTTCGCTCAAAAGAATTTCACGGGCGGGGAGGAGCGCCATGGCTTCCGTTTTGTCTTGTGATTTCTGGCTGACCGGATCAAAAAACCTGATCGACTCGATCGTGTCGCCAAAAAACTCGAGCCTTAAGGGGAGAGGGTGCGCCGGAGAAAAAATATCAACAATGCCCCCGCGGACGGCAAAGGTTCCCCGGTCTTCAACCAGCGGGACGCGCTGATAGGCAAGGCCTGCCAGGGTTTCAATCAGGGAGTCGCGGGAAATTTCTTCACCAGCCGCCAGCGTTTTTGTGCGCTCCAGAAGGATCTTGCGGGGGATTGTTCGTCGCGTGAGGGCATGCAGGGGAACAACGGTGAAAAAGGGATCTCTTCGGCGCGTGAGTTCCCAAAGAAGATTCAGCCGCTCCATGATGACATCGGGTTGGGGGGAAAGATTGTAGTAAGGGAGGATGTCCAGCGGTGGAAAAAGGCGCACCTGTACATCGGCGGAGGCGAAAAACCGGAGGTTCTGTACCAGCCGGGCGGCCTCTTTTGCGTCGCGGGTGACCGCGACGATCGGCCGCTGAATGCGGTCGATCAGGCGTTTCAGAATCAGCGCCTTTGAGGCGCCGACGGCGCCGGCCAGACCCGTTTTTTGCCCCGCAATTTTCAGACGGTCAACAAGTGCATCAAACAAATTCTGCACGATAAACCGCGACAGCTTAAGGCACTTTCCCAATTTTGTCTATCTCTCCGGGCCTTATCGATGGTATCATGATCAGGTATGTCGAATGGAGATCTGCCGATTGCAAAACCGGGCGTTCCCCCCGAAACAGCGGCCCCCGCCGAGTCGAAGGTTGAGGAAAGAAAAAAAGAAGAGGCGGCAAGACAGGAGCCCCTTCGCCCCGATCAATTCAAGGATGCGCTTAAAGACGAGATTCTGCGTGCGCATCGAATGGTTCAAACCCCTCCCGAGTTGGGGAAAAAATACGACCGGAGCTTCCGGCCGCCGGTGAGAGAAGGCCCCAGGCCGGATGCGACGAGGCAGGCGCCAAGGCATAAGCCCCCCCCCGAACCGCAAAACTACCGGCGCCTCCTTCAGGAGGCGGTCTTCCGGCCTCTGCGCCAATCCCCCCTCCATCAGAGGATGGAGCAGAGGTCTTTGTCGCCACGGCAGGGGGACCCGCTCAACCGGCAGGAGTTGTCCCGGTTGATCCAACTGCGCCAACAGACCGCCGACCGGGCCAATATGCGGCGGGTGATTCGCCACGAAATCGATCTGCACCGCCGCCATGAATCCTCTTCCCGCAAAGGATTGCGGGCCGACATGCCGCGGGGCGCCGGGGAAGCGACGGCCCCTCTTCTTCAGAGGGCCGGCCAATTTCTGAATCGTCTCTCCAGGGGACCGGCCGAAACCCCGTTTGAAAAGATCCTTCAAAAAATCCTGCAAGGGGGCAGGGTGGTCCCCGAGCAGTCTGCGGGCAAATCGGTCGTCTCGGCAAAAAATCAGGCGGGATGGAAAACCTTTTTTGCCAATGCCCTCAAACTGGGGAGCAAAGAAACCTCCATTACCAAAAACTTAAGCGAACTGGCGGAGGCGATGTTTCGCGGGACCTATCAGTCAGCAAGCGGGCAGAAGGGATTGATCCTCGTTTCGGATCTTCGCTTTCTTTTGGGAGACAAGGTGGTTTCGGACAAATTTGCGCGACTGATGGTTGATCATCCGGATCTTCTTGCAAGGCTTGCACAAATGTCCCCCGGCGACCCGATTCCCGCGGAACTTTTGGCGTTGCTTGGCGCCGATATCAACTACCTCCAGCTCACCCATCTGGCCGAAGGGATGTCCACCGAGGCGCGGGCCGCCGCTCGCGAGGCGGCCCTGCAACAACTGCGAAGCCCCTCCAACCCGCAGACTTTGGGGAGGTTTGAGCAGATGCTCTTAAAAGGACGAAGCGCCGAGGAAGAACGCCAGCGGAAACGCTTAACAGAAGGAACCCCGTGGACTGGAGGCTGGTCCGCCTTGGGCGGATGGCCCGGTTACGATCCCCGTCAGGAGAGGGAAAAACGCCCCGGGCGCCCCCGTTTTTGGACTTTTTTTGTCTATTCCATCGGGACAATCCTGGCAATCATTGCCGGGTATGTTGTTTTTCGGGCCATTTTTTAACCCCCTCCATAAACCATCCCCCAATAAAAAACGTTGAATCGTTAAAGCCCTTTAGGCTATACTCTCAATTAATAAAGAAAATTGGATCATCCATATTACTGTTTCGGTAAGAAGGTTTTCAAGAAGTCTTAGACCCTTAAACCTGTTGTCCGGGCGGAGGTTGAACTTGAAATTCGCGGCATTCTTGAAAACCGGGGGGATTTTCTTTTTTTTCTCCTTCCTCTTTTTTGCCTGTTCGGCCGGCCAAGTCTCGACTTCCACCTCGCGTAACTATGAAGGCGCCTCTGACGAGTCGGACCGGTCCGACGAGTCCGATGCCGGAACCTTGGGCGAGGTCTTTGGCGGCCGCTCGAAGGGGGCAAAATCAACGGGGCGGATGGACGGCGTTGAATATCTGATCGGCCAGGATCTTGCCCTTCATGGAATCGAGCGGGAAGATCGGGAAATCCCCAAAATCCGGTCGATTCTTGAATCATCCTCCTCTGCCGGATCTTCCGGCGTCTGGCGGCCGCGGAAGTCAAACGACATCCCGATGGTCCACAACGCGCAGGTCGACCGCTGGGTGAAGGCCTTTACCGGTCCGTTGCGCAAAAATTTTTCCCGCTGGCTCAAGCGCGCCAGCCGGTATGGCCCGATGATCGAGGATATTTTGCGCGAGTATCGTCTTCCCCGCGATCTTATCTATCTCGCCATGATCGAATCCGGATTCAACCTCAATGCCTATTCGCGGGCCCATGCGGCCGGGCCGTGGCAGTTTATCCGTTCCACAGGGAAGCTCTACGGGCTGGATGCAGGCGCTTATGTCGATGAACGCCGCGACTTGGAAAAGGCCACGCGCGCGGCGGCGGAGCATCTCAAGGATTTGTACAAGATGTACGACGACTGGTACCTTGCCTTTGCCGCCTACAACGCCGGCGCCGGGGCGGTCAACCGCGCCATTCGCAACGCCGGAACGAACGATTTCTGGAAACTCGCAAACACCAAAGGGAAAAAACGCATCTTCCGCCAGGAGACAAAAGATTACGTCCCCCGGATTCTGGCCGCCGCCTATATTTCCAAAAATTACAAAAAATTCGGTTTTTCCAGCTCCCTGTTCGAGCCGGGTCTCGAATCGGAAACAGTCACCGTTCCCGATGCCACCGACCTCACGGTGATCGCCGAATGCGCCGAGGTTTCGCATGAAGAAATCAAGGAGCTGAACCCCTCTCTGGTCATGGGGATCACCCCGCCGGGGCAGAAGTTCACCGTTAATGTCCCCCGTGGCGCCGCCGATGCCTTCCGGAAGAATTACGCACAGGTTCCCAAGGATCAGCGCGTCCGTTTTGTCTATCACCGGGTGAAAAAGAGGGAGACGCTGGCGGGCATTGCGCGGCGCTACGGTGTTTCGAAGACGCAACTGGCCCAGTGGAACGGCCTTTCGGCGCGGGCCGGCACTCTTCGGAGCGGCGCCACCCTGATGATTCCCAAGAAGGGGGCGGCCTTCAAACTGAAGCCGGCGCCGCAGGAAGAGCCGGTACTCACTGCCACGCCACTGGTGGCCACGCCACTGGTGGCATCGGTGCCGACTGATAGTGTTGAGTCGGTGATTGCAACCCTCTCGCCCGAGGCGGAGGAAAAACCGGCTGTTGAAACGACCACCAGTGGCGTGGCCACCGGGGACATAGCCACCAGTGGCGTGGCCAAAACCCACCGCGTAAAAAAAGGGGAAACGCTCGGGGCGATTGCGCGAAAATACGGCGTCACTGTTTTCCAGCTTAGGGCCTTAAACGGTCTGGGGAAAAAAGGGATCATCAAGTATGGGCAGACCTTAAAGATATGGGAGCCGGATAAAGATACAACGGTTGCTTCACTGGCCACGGACGAAGGGCCTGTCCTGGAGAAAGAACTGCCGAGCGCTACGGAGCTGTTGGCTAGGCCACTGGTGGCCACGTCCCTGGTGGCCGAACAGGAGGCTTACGGGATAAAACAGGAGAAAAGCGATATCCCAAGCCGCTATGTCGTCCAAGAGGGGGATTCGCTCTGGAGCATCGCGCAGGCCTCGGGAGTCACGGTCTCCGATCTGGTCCGCTTTAACCCGGCATTGGCCGACGGCGAGACCATCAAGCCGCATCAGAAACTCCGCCTGACGGAAGAGATGGAACCGGAAAAGGTCGCGGTGAAAACCGCGGCAAAGAAAGGGTCAAAGGTCGCCGTCACGTCCGCGGTACCGGCTGTGGAAAAGGCAGGGGTCATCATCCACCGGGTGCGCCGGGGGGAGACGCTTTCCGGCCTCGCCAGAAAATACCGCGTCAGCGTCTCCCAAATCAAGAAGTGGAACGGCCTCACGCGCGATACGCTGTTTTTAAACCAGAAGATCAAAATCCACGCCACCGCCCCGTCCGCATCGGGCAAAAAAGTGGCCGGGCTATAAATCTTCCAGATCGATCGTCCTTAAGAAACCGGCGCCGTCCCCTTCGAGCCCCCGGCTTAAGATGAGAAGTTTTCCGGAGAGGGTCGGGGCCTCGGTGACGGACGATAAATCGGTGGTCAAAAGCATTGCCATGTCCACCGGACGAACCCCCACGATTATATCGCTTTCAATTTCAGTGTTCACGAAAGATTCTCCGTCCCCCTCCATGTCCACCCGGACCAGATGGATGGAATCGCCGATACCTCCCAGTTTTATGCGGGACGAAGGAAAGGCAACCGGCATGATTCGGGTTACCCCCGAGACGCGCGTGGGATCGAGGGCTTCGAGTTCGCCAAAGCCGCCGGTTATTCCCTCAATCACGTCAACCGCGAAGCCCCCCGTTTCCGCCGCCGTGTCCGGTATGACAATCATCCCCTCCGTTTGCGCGCCGGCTTCGAAACCGAATGTGCCGAACCAGAAACTTTTCCCCGGATCGGTCATGGAAGAGTGCATCTCGATTGCACGCAGGTTGGGATAATTCGAGGAATCAATGCGGTTGCAGAGGCCGTCTTTCACCGGCACCTCAACCAGATAAAAGCGCTCCTCCCCCGAGCCAAGAAGGAATCTTCCCAGAAAAAATCCCTCATCCCCCTTTTGCGAGATAAAGAAATCCTTGACGTTTGTCAGCCGGGCGCCGATCAGGTCCGAATCGAGCGTTCCAAAATCATACCCGATGGTTTTTTCCACCGCCATTGTTGTGCCGCTCATTGCCTCGTTTCCGTTGTCGATCAGCGCGAGGGGAGTGTCCGGATCGGAGGCCAATTTTTCGTCATCGAGAACAAAAAAGATGCGGTCGATATCCGACCGGCCCTCCAGGATGGAATCGACACAGGTGAAATCTTCACCGCTTGAGGGCGAAAAACTCGCCGGATAGTCAAAACTTCTCTGAACCACCACCTGTCCGGCAGTAAGCGAAGCGCCGGCGCTGTCGGTCAGGATGGTTACCGTCGGCGCATCGGGGGAAAGATCCAGTATCGCCGTCTGCTCATCCGTGACGGCCGCCACCCTTTTGTCGTTGTTGGGGATTGCGCCGATTGAAAGAGGGGTTCCGATCAATGCTGTCGAATAGGTTCCCGTTGAGGCGTCGTCCACGTTAAAGGCAATGATCCCGATCATACCGTCGCTGTCTTCGCCGAAAACGTAGGCGGTGGCTCTATTATCCGAAGTCAGGGCAACCCCCTCGATATCGAGGGGGTTGAGATCGCCCGTAACGGTAATATCAAAGGCAGGCGATTCCTCGCAGGTGTCGGGATCGAGATAGGTGATTTGAATGGTATCGCCGATCTCCGCCGCGATGCGGAGGACAAACGATCCGTCGTCATCGGCAACGACATAACAATCCTCGGTCGAACCGCCCTCCTCACAAAGCGGCAGATCAGAACTGCATTCGGCGCCCCCGGCGGGGAGCAAGTCCCTCCCGACGGCGGCATAGGCCTTGGAGCAAAGGAGATCGAGCGGATTGAAGAAAGCGGACGACTCTCCCACCTCCGCCTGAACCAGGGCTCCCCCTGGGACCGCTCCCGCATCTCCTTCAACCACCACAAAACCGCCGGCGTCGGGGGAAGAACCGACAACACAACCGTCCCCCTCGTCGCAACCCTCCGACGGCGGAGGGATCGAGACCTGCGGCAGAGCGCTCCCGCACCCGGCGGTGAAACCAAAACAAAGGGCTGTTAGGCCATAGGCCGCCAACAGGCAAGACAGAAATTTTCGCCTTGATCCCATCATAAAATAAGTGTTGCAAGAAAAATGCCAGCTAAAAGCCTTTTTGGTATCCATTTAACACCTTGAAATTACTTGAAAAATTAACCGATTCAGAAGAGGCCGTGAGCCCCTTCAATCAGCATATGTCTATAAAATGGAAAGAATAACTCTCCCTTGTTACGCCGCCTTTGCGGTCTTGATGATTTTATAAAAATATCCCTGCGAAACCCCCAACTGTCGGATCGCGGTGTAGGGTTTGTCGCCCGCCGCCTTGAGCGCCGCCTGAAAGACAAGCGGGATGTAATCCTTCAGAGACTTTCCCTTTTCGTAGACGAAGGGATCCTGGTAGACCGGGTTGTTCCGGTCGTCCAGACCGGATTCGTCGATTTTCTTGTACAGAGTTGAAGGTGAAATCCCGATCATCTCGGCAGAGGCCGTTTTTTTAAATTCATTGGTCTGGTAGCATTTGGCCAGAATCACCTTTTCATAATCGGCCCATGTCTTCTGCGGGTCGAATGTGTTGTGGGGATCAATCGCGACCCCTTCAACAGCTGTCATCTTCGACGACTGCAGAGACGATGAAGAGACGCCGGTTGTCGGCCCGCCGGCCCGAACCGCGGGATGGTTGGGGGGGATGGAGGAGGCGGCCAGACTGTCCCCCTCACGGAGGGCGCAGGCGACCGAGATCAGATTTTCCAGCTCCCTGACGTTACCCGGCCAGTCGTAGTTCAAAAGGATTTTCAGGAACGGAGGGGCGATGCGGACCGGTTTTTTGATTTTGTTCTCCTTCCGGAATTTTTCCACGAAATGCTCGGCCAAAACGGGGATGTCCTCCTTCCGCTCTGAAAGCGGAGGGATCGAAAGGGTGATCTGGCAGAGGCGGTAAAAAAGATCCTCGCGGAATTTTCCCTCGCCGATGGCGGCCTGAATATCGCGGTGGGAGGCCGAAACGACCCGCACATCCACCTTGAAAGAGGCGGTGTCGCCGATCGGCCGCACCTCGCTCTCCTGCAAAACGCGGAGAAGTTTCACCTGCAAAGACGTCTCCAGCTCGCCGATCTCGTCCAAAAAGAGGGTCCCGCCGTCGGCCTCGGCAATGAGCCCCTTTTTGTCCCGCGTTGCGCCGGTAAAGCTCCCCGCCTTGTAGCCGAAGAGTTCGCTCTCGATCAGGTTTTGCGGAATGGCGCCGCAGTTGATGGCCACGAAGGGCCGCGCGGCCCTCTGCGGATTGTTGTAATGCAGGGCCCGGGCGATGAGCTCCTTCCCCGTGCCCGAGGCGCCAAAGAGATAGACCGAGAGGTTCGTCTCGGTGATCTTGTCCAGAATCTTGAAAGTCTCCTGCATCGCCTTGCTCTTGGAGATGATCTGGCTGTAGGAATATCGGGTCAGATAGAGGGAGGTCTCTTTTTTGAGCCGCTCTTTGACCTCCGAAAGCTCGACGTTTGTCTGCTCCAGCTGTTTTTCCAGCCCCTCGTTGGCCTCGCGGTAGCCCTCAATCAGCCGCGCGTTCTCGATGGAAATCCCCACCTGGTCGCAAAAGGCCGACAGGACCTTCCGGTTGACGCCGGCGAAGGCGCCGGCCTGATAGCGGTTGTCCAGATAGAAGACGCCGACAATCCGGTTGCGCGAGCGGATGGGGAGGCAGAGAATCGATTTCATCTCGTTTAAAATGATCGAGTCGGACGACTTGAACTGTTCGTCCACGATGGCGTCGGCCAAAACCACCTCCTCGCCCGTTTCCACCACTCTGCGGGCGACGCTTGTGGAAAAGCGCGACAGCTCCTCGCTCATCGTGGTGTTCAGCGAGGCCGCAACCGAAAGTTCCCCCTCGCTCGTCAACAAAAGAATCAGCCCGGCCTCCGCCTTCGAGAGTTCCAGGGCGTAGCGAAGGACTATCTTCATCAGCGCCTCAAGGTTGTGTTCGGCGTTGATCATCTGATTGATGTGCAGGATGGTTTCAAACTCCGATGTTTCTTTTTTGGCCTCGGTGCTCCCGGCGTCGGTGTTCATGGTTGCCTCCTGGTGTAAATAGGTTTTTCGAAATTCCTTCAATTCCTCTTTTTCGGTGTCGGTTTTGGCCATTTGTACCGCCTTTTCGTAGTGCCTGACGGCCTCCTCTCTTTTCCCCTGCTGGGCGTACGTCTTGGAAAAATCGAGGTGGATGTAAAAGCGGTAGGGGGCCAGCGGCGGTTGTTCGCCCAAAATTTTTTCCGCCCTGGAAAGCAAAGCGAGCGCCTTCTCGAACTCGCCGGTTTCGCGGTGGACCTCGGCCAGAAAATCGCAGGCATTCAGCAGAAAAAACCAGATCTGGTAATTTTTGGGGTCGGCCCCCTCCAGCGTGTTGACGGTGTAGACAAGGTAGGAATAGGCGTCGGCGTACTGCTTTTGGAGGCGGAAGATGTTGCCCAGGTTGAGCGAAATGGCCGCCGCCGCCTCGTAATCCTCCTGCCTGCGGGCCAACGCCAGGGCGCGCTCGTAGTATTCGCGCGATTGGACGTACTCCTTTTCGTGAAAATAAAGATTGGCGATTCCGTTGTAGGCACGGAGCATCGTGTCGAAGCTGTCGATGCCTTTGGCGATCCGGTGGCACTCCTCGAAGGCCGAAATCGATTCGGCCTTGTCCCTCTCGCGCTCTTTCCCCGTGTGAACCATGATCATCTGCTGGTAGTAGAGATCGCCGTACAGGTAATGGGCGCGGGCCAGCCAGTAGGGGTTTTCGTTTTTCCGGAAAAAGGCGATCTGTTTGTCGATTTCGACCTTCGCCTCGCCGTATTTTTTTTGCAGAATCAAAACATAGGCAAGGTGGTTGTTGGCCACCCCGGTTTTTTCTTCCGCCGTGAACCCCTTTTCCCAGAGGAGCTGATTTTTCCGGAAAAGGGCCTCCGCCTCATCCAGTTTTCCCGATTTCATGAAAATGTTGGCCCGGTGGTTTTCCAGGATCATCCGGGCCGTCCGGTCGCCCGGTTTGAGCCCGGGGGGGCCAGCCCCGGGGGGGCCAGCCCCGGGGGGGCCGACCCCGACGGGATCAAGCCACCCGATGGCGGCGTCAAAGAGTTCGAGGGCCTTTGGATACTGGTCGAGCCGGGCGTAGAGGTCCCCCAGTTTTTCGTAGACGGCAATTCTTTCCTTCCCGGCGCCCCCGGCGGGGAGGCTACGGTCCAAAAGCCCTTTCAGATGAAGATAGTGGTTGATCGCCTCGGTGTACCTGCGTACCTTAACCTGGCTTTCGGCCAGCTGAATCTCCACGGCAATCTGGGTCTTTGGGTCCATTTTCTGCGCGCGGCCCCATGCGGTTTCCAGAATTTTTTCTGCCTCGCCAAACCCCCCCTTTTTGGTCTGCAGACCGGCCAGCTCGCAGAGTGCCGAAACCGCCTCTTTGTCGCCTGTCCCCTTGCCGCGATGAAGGAGAATTTTCTCTTCGGACCCCTTTGTTTTTTCGAGGTACCGGGCCGCCGCGTCGTGCATTTTGCGCCGCGCCTCGAGGGGGAGCCCTTCGTAGATCACGTCACCCATCAGGATATTCTTGAAAAAATAGCCTCCCTCGACGACCTGGCGCGAAAGGATGTCTTCGCGGGCCAGATTTAAAAGATGTGTTTGGGGGCGCCTGATTTCGGCAAGAAGTTCGAGGGTGGAAGGGCTTAAGGCCTCACGGAAGACGGCCATCCATTCGACGATTTTTCTTTCCTCGGCGTCAAGTTTTTCCAGGCGCCGGAGAAGAAGCTCGGAGACGGTCTTTGGGGCCTTTATTTTTTCAAAGTCGATTTTCATGTCCTCGAGTGTGGGACCGGCCCATCGGCCCGAGGCGTCGAGGAGAAGATCATGGCGCAGAAGCGTTTTGAGAAGCTCGGTGACAAACAGCGGATTTCCGCCGGTGCGCCGGAAAATTTCGTCCACCAGCCCGGGTGGCGGGTCGGCAAGCCCCGTGACGGCGGTCAGATAGGCGGCCAGTTCGACGGCATCGAAGGGGTTCAGCCGTATTTTTTCGCAATGGCTTAAGGCGGAAGGGGCCGTCGGCGCCGCCCACACGATGAGAACTTTCTTGTTGACCGAATGCGCGAGAAGCGCCCCGACCCGTTCGGCCGGGATATTTTCCGGTTCGTCGATCAGAACCATATAGGGGGGCGGATGGCTCCCCTCCTCTTCTTCCTTCAAAGAAAGAGTCGGCACATTGTGAAGCTGGGAGTAATATTTGAATTCGGTCAAAAGCCGCGACTTGCCGCTCCCAACTTCCCCCTCGACAATCAAAAGGCGGGGAAGGGTGGGACTCGAAGGCGAAAAAACGGTCTCGAACAGGGCGCGGAATTTCAGCATTTCCGGGCGCCTTCCCACCAGCGCCCCCTTCTCCGGCACATAGGAGAGGCGGGTCTCGGCGGTTTCGAACTCGTATTTTTTCCCCGCGAGAAAATTCAGGTCGCGGATGACCACCGAGGCCTCCGGATACCGGTCGGACGGGTTTTTTTCCAAAAGGCGCATGAGAATCAGGTCCCAGTATTTGGGAACCTGTGGATTCACCTCGGAGGGGGGCGGGGGTGTGAGTGTCTGATGGTTCTTGATTGTGTCCTGTGGTTTTGAGGCGGCAAACGGGTTGTTTCGCGTGAGGACCTTGTAGAGAACGACGCCGAAGGAATAAAGGTCGGTTCGCCCGTCGAGGTTGCCGCCGGCGGGAACCTCGGGGGCCATATAGGCGGGGGTCCCGCCAACCTTTTCCCGTCTGGACAGGGCCGAAAGGCCGAAGTCGATGAGTTTTGAAATCCCCCCTCCCCCCCCTTTGTCAAAGGGGGGTTGGGGGGGATTTTGCACGAGAATATTCTGCGGTTTGATATCCAGATGGTAGATGCCGCGACTGTGCAGATAATTAAGCGCCCTGAATACCTGCACGGCAAGCAGTTCGATTTCATCGATCGATTTCCCCTCGGTGGCCTTGAGAAAATCGGCCCCCTCCACCAGCTCGGAGGTGAAATAGTATTTCATCAAAAGGGGGTCGAAACCGAAGTCGAGGATGCGGGCGATGCCGGGGTGGTTCAGCTCCGATAAAATGGAGAACTCGTTTTTAAAATTCGCCAGCGCCTCCTCGCGCGAAACCCCCATCTGAATCCGCTTGAGAAACTTGAGCGCCTTTTGCCCACCGGCATCCTCCACCAGCAGAACCTCGCCAGAGAGCCCGCTTCCAAGCTCCCTGATAATTTTGTACCGGTTGTCCACCAGCCGGGGTTTGTTCATAAAATGATAGTGTATACAATTTAAACAAAATCGTACAGAATAAATATGTATATAAATAAAAACTGCCTCGGAGAGGTCGGGGGGATTATGAAATGCCGAAAAATCGGTTGGCGAGGATGCCGATGGCGTAGGCAACGGCGACGGGCGACGGCGATGCTGATCAGAGCAAGATTGTCAGTGCGCCATCACCCCTGGCCCCTCTTTTACCTCGGGCACCGGCGGAAGGACTTTTTTGGGATAAATCTCCTCCATCACCAGGTTGAAGTCCTTGTTCTTGAAGATGTCGGAAGGGTCCTTTGCGTTCAAGGCATGGGTGAGCACCTCGTCCATGTGCTCGACGCACCAGATGTGAAGATCGTCGAGAATATTTTTCGGCACCTCTTTCAAATCCTTTTCGTTCTCTTTGGGAATAATCACGTTCCGAATCTGCCCCCGGTGGGCCGCCAGGAGTTTTTCCTTCAACCCGCCGATCGGCAGGACCTTGCCGCGAAGGGTGATTTCGCCGGTCATGGCGATGTCCCTTTTGACCGGCACGCGCAGAAGGGCTGAGGCGATCGAGGTGGCCATGGTGATCCCCGCCGACGGCCCATCCTTGGGGATGGCCCCTTCGGGGACATGGATGTGGATGTCCACCTTCTGGTAGAATTCGCGGTCGAGGCCGAACTGAATGGCGCGCGAGCGGACATAACTCATCGCCGCCTGCGCCGATTCCTGCATGACATCCCCCAGCTTTCCGGTGATGATGAGCTTCCCCTTCCCCGGCATGACACTCACCTCGGTTGAAAGAAGCTCCCCGCCGAACTCCGTCCATGCCAGCCCGGTGGCAATCCCCACCTCGTCGGTTTCCTCCATAAGCCCGAACCGGAACTTGGGGACCCCCAGATATTTGGCAATTGACTGGGCCGTCACCGTTATTTTTTTTGCACTTTCGGGATTGGGATTCTCGGCGATTTTTCGGGCCACCTTCCGGCAGATGGCGGCAATCTCGCGCTCCATGTTCCTCACCCCCGCCTCCCTGGTGTACCGGCGGATGATCAGCCGGAGGGCGGCATCCTTGAATTCGATGTTTTCGGATTTAAGGCCGTTGGCCTCCATCTGCTTTTTGATCAGATATTTTTTGGCGATGGCCAGCTTTTCGTATTCGGTGTAGCCCGGCAGGCGGATGATCTCCATCCGGTCCTGAAGCGGGAGCGGAATGGCCTGCAGGGTGTTGGCCGTCGTGATGAACATGACATTGGAAAGGTCGTAGTCCATGTCGAGGTAATGGTCGTTAAAGGTGTTGTTCTGCTCCGGATCGAGAACCTCCAGAAGGGCCGCCGACGGATCGCCCCGAAAATCCATGCTCATCTTGTCCACTTCATCCAGGAGAAAAACGGGATTGTTGGTGGTCGCTTTTTTAAGAGACTGGATGACCTTTCCGGGAAGGGCGCCGATGTAGGTGCGCCGGTGGCCGCGGATTTCCGCCTCGTCGCGCACCCCTCCCAGCGAGAGGCGAACAAACTTCCGGCTGGTCGAGCGGGCAATCGATTTGGCGAGCGAGGTCTTCCCCACCCCCGGAGGCCCCACAAAACAGAGAATCGGCCCCTTCATCTTCCCCACCAGCTTTTGCACGGAGAGGTACTCCACAATGCGCTCCTTGGCTTTTTCCAGCCCGTAGTGGTCCTCCTCGAGGATTTTTTCGGCCTCAATGATGTCGTTCTTGTCCTGGGTCACCTCGGCCCACGGGAGCGACAGGACCCAGTCGATGTAGTTGCGCACCACCGTGGCCTCGGCCGACATGGGGGACATCATCTTCAACTTTTTGATCTCTTTTTTGACCTTTTGCGTCGCCTCCTCGCTCAACTTTTTCTTTTTGAGCTTTTCCTCCAGCTCCTGGACTTCGGTCTTGAACTCGTCGCGCTCCCCCAGCTCCTTCTGGATCGCCTGCATTTGTTCGTTCAAATAATATTCCTTCTGCGTCTTCTCCATCTGCTTTTTCACCCGTGTGCGGATCCGTTTTTCCACCTGAAGGATTTCGATTTCCGCCTCCATGTGCTCGTAGAGTTTTTCCAGCCGCTCTTTGGGGGAGTCGATTTCGAGAATCCTCTGCTTGTCGGGGAGTTTGAGGTTCAAATGGGCCACGATGGTGTCGGCCAGCCGCGCGGGGTCGTCGATGACGGCGATGGAGGCAAGCATCTCCGGCGGGATTCTTTTGTTGAGCTTCACATAAGTTTCGAAGGTGGCCTTGAGCGACCGCATCAGCGCCTCGATCTCCAGATTCAACCCCCGGTCTTCGACCATCTCCTCGACCTCGACGGAAAATGTCCGCTCAAATGAAAGATATTGAACAATCCGCGCCCGCCTCTTTCCTTCCACCAGCACCTTGACCGTCCCGTCCGGCAGGCGAAGGAGCTGGATGATCGTCCCCAGCGTCCCCACCTTGAAAATGTCGTCGGGCCGGGGATCGTTGGTCTTGGCGTTGACCTGCGCGACGAGAAGGATGTCCTTTTCGCTGTTCATCGCCTCTTCGAGGGCGTTGATCGATTTTTCACGGCCCACAAACAGGGGAACCACCATGTGCGGAAAGATGATGATGTCGCGCAATGGGAGAAGGGGAACCTGTTTCTTTTTTTCATCCATCGGATTTACCTCTATTCCATGTTCAGGCCGACTGGGCCTTTTTCTGGTAGGCGATGATCGGCTGGGCCTTTCTTAGCACCGTGTCGTCGCTGATGACAACGTCTTCAATCCCCTCCTGTGAGGGCATTTCGTACATGATATCCAGCATGATGCTTTCGAGAATGGCCCGCAATCCCCGCGCCCCCGATTTCTTTTTGATGGCCAGCTCCGCCACCGCCTCGAGCGCCGGCTGGGTGAATTTAAGCTTCACCCTCTCGAACTCGAAGAGCCGCTGATACTGTTTCACCAGGGCATTGCGCGGTTTGACAAGGATGTCGATGAGCGCCGACTTGTCCAGTTCCTCCAGCGTGGCAATCACGGGAAGCCGGCCGATAAATTCGGGAATGAGCCCGAATTTGAGGAGGTCCTCCGTCTGGACCTCTTTCAATATCTCGCCGATCTTCTTTTCACTGGCCTTTTTGATGTTGGCCCCGAACCCCATGCTCTTCTGGTTCATCCGTTTTTCAATGATGTTTTCCAGGTCGACGAAAGCCCCGCCGCAGATGAAAAGAATGTTGGTGGTATCCACCTGAATGAAATCCTGCTGGGGATGCTTCCTCCCCCCCTTGGGAGGGACATTCGCCATCGTCCCCTCGATGATTTTTAAAAGCGCCTGCTGAACCCCCTCGCCGGAGACATCGCGGGTGATGGAGGGGTTTTCGGATTTCCGCGAGATCTTGTCGATTTCATCGATATAGACAATCCCCCGCTCCGCCTTGGCCTTGTCGAAATCGGCCGCCTGCAGAAGGTTCAGAATGATGTTTTCGACATCCTCCCCCACGTAACCGGCCTCGGTCAACGTTGTGGCATCCACAATGGTGAAGGGAACGCTCAAAATTTTGGCCAGCGTCTGGGCCAGAAGCGTTTTTCCCGAACCGGTGGGGCCGATCAAAAGGATGTTGGATTTTTGAAGCTCCACGTCGCGCGCGATGATGCGCGAGTCGATCCTCTTGTAGTGGTTGTGCACGGCCACCGAGAGGATTTTTTTGGCGTGCTCCTGGCCGATGACATATTCGTCGAGGATGGTTTTTATCTCCTTGGGCTTGGGGATGGTGGCGCGAACCCGCAACTGCTCCTGCTTGATCGTCTCCTCGGCGATGATGTCGTTGCAGAGGTCGATGCACTCGTCGCAGATGTAGACCGTCGGCCCGGCAATCAGCTTTTTGACCTCGCGCTGGGACTTGCCGCAGAAGGAGCAGGAAAGGTTCATCGGATCGGTGAAGGTTTTGGACATTACTTTGCCGCCTTTTTCAAATCTCTTTCCTTCGCGCGAAATTCAACCACCTCGTCTATTATTCCATACTGCTTCGCTTCCAGTCCAGACATAAAATAATCGCGCTCGGTATCCGTCTGGATTTTCTTGAGGCTTTGTTTGGTATGGCGGGCCAGAATCTGGTTGACCTCCTCCCGCAGGCGCAGAATTTCCCGCGCCTGGATGTCGATATCGGTCGCCTGCCCCTGGACCCCCCCCAGGGGCTGGTGGATGAGGATTCGCCCGTGCGGCAGGCAATAGCGCTTGCCCGGCGCCCCCGCGGCCAACAGCACCGCCCCCATGCTGGAGGCCTGCCCCATGCAAAAGGTCGAGACATCGGGGCGGACATACTGCATTGTGTCATAAATCGCCAAACCGGCCGTCACCGAGCCGCCGGGGGAGTTGATGTACATGTAGATGTCCTTTTCCGGGTCGTCCGATTCGAGAAACAAAAGCTGGGCGATCAGAAGATTGGCCATCGTGTCGTCCACCGTCGTGCCGATAAAGATGATCCGGTCCTTTAAAAGCCGCGAGTAGATGTCGTAGGCCCGCTCGCCCCGGTGGGTGCTTTCGATGACCATGGGGATCAGCTGATTAACGATTGGTTCTTTCATAAACGACCTCCGATTATAGCAGGTTTAAACCAATAAACAGGACTAAAAAATTCCAAATTTCAAATTCCAAATGTCAAATGTCAAATCAAACTCCAAAAGACAAATCCAAAGGTCCAATCCCTGTTCATTGAATTTTTGAACTTTTTTTGAACTTTGAACTTTGAACTTTGAAATTTATTTCAATGTAGCGTTGTCGATCACAAAATCAAGGGTTTTCTCCAGCGCCAGCTGGGAAACCAACTGCGGGATGAGGCGGTTTTCGAGATAATGCTTTTTGACCGCCTCTGCCGGTTGCCGGTAAACGGCGGAGAGCTGTTTGAAGCGGTTTTCGATGTCGGCGTTTTGGACGGCGATCGATTCTTTTTTGGCGATGGCGTCGAGGATAAAGTCGATGCGAAGCTGGCGTTCCACCTCTTCTTTTTTCCTTTTGCCCTGCTCCACCCCGTGGGTAACAAGCCCTTCCGGAAGATCGAAGGAATTTTTCTTCAGCAGATATTCAATCGCCTCCTCCGCATAATATTTCCGGAACTCCCGCTCCTTTTTTTTGAGGAGAAACTGTTCGATCTCCTTTTTGACCGTTTCGAGATTTTCTTTGCCGATGTCTTTGGCCAGCTCGTCATCGATGGGGGGAAGATGTTTTTCCATCAGGTTGTGGAGCGTGACAGTGAACTTTGCCTCTTTGCCCTTAAGGGTTGCTTCCGGGTAATCGTCGGGAAATTTGACATCGATCGCGCGCGTCTCCCCTTTTTTCATCCCTTCAATCCGATCCTCGAATGATTTTAAAAAGCGCCCCTGGCCGTATTCCAGAATATGCCCCTTGGCGCTCCCCCCCTCGAAGGGTTTGCCGTCAACGGTCCCCGTAAAATCGAGGGTGGCAACCAGCCCTTTTTTAAGGGCGACATCCATCTCAATCGGCTTCAGCTGGGCGCGCGATTCCTGCAGGCGCTTGAGTTCCACGTCGATTTCCTTTGGTTCGATAACGGCGTTTCTTTTTGCGATGGGGATGCCGCGGTAGTCCTTCACCTCGAATTTCGGTTTGACCTCCACCTCCACCTCGTAGACGAAGTCCTTTCCCTTTTGCGGAACGCCGATTTCAAAACGGGGCTGAAGAACCGGCGCCAGTCCATGCTCTTTGAGCGCCTCGGGCCAGGTGCGGTTGACCAGGGCGTTGACGCTCTCCATGGCGACATCGGAGAGGTAGTGTTTGTCGAGCATGGCGTCGGGGACTTTCCCCTGCCGAAAGCCCTTCACGACCGCCTTGGCCCTTATTTTCTTGTACGCCGCATCGAACGCGTCGTTGACCATCGAGACCGGCACCTCGAGCCTGATTTTCTTCTTGGTGGAGGTGGTGTTTTTGAGGTGTGTTTTCATAAATTATGTGCGGCGAGAGGGAGTCGAACCCCCACGGTGTTACCCACCAGGTTCTAAGCCTGGCGCGTCTGCCAGTTCCGCCATCGCCGCCATCGACTGCAGGGTGTAGGGCCTAGGGCCGCCGCCATCGACTGCAGGGTGTAGGGCCTAGGGCGTAGGGTTTAGGGGTTTTAAAAACCTAAGCCCTATGCCCTGATCCCTGCCTTTAATGTGGGTGATACAGGATTCGAACCTGTGGCCCGCTGATTAAGAGTCAGCTGGGTTACCACAAGGGGGAAGGCTTTCCCCCTCGTCGCGCTGGCAAAGCCAGACGCTCCTCACCCCTTTCACTAAAGGCTCGCTCCGCTCGCGTAGAGTAGCTGACTCTTTCGGTGTGGGTGATACAGGATTCGAACCTGTGGCCCGCTGATTAAGAGTCAGCTGCTCTACCAACTGAGCTAATCACCCGCTTAAGATAATCCGAGACTTCGTCAATCTCCGCCCCCGCCTCGCTCGGACCAATGGCGCTCGGCGGGTCCCCCCAACTGAGCTAATCACCCCTATAATAGACCTCTTTATTTCCCTATCCCTTCTCCCCTTGAGGGAGAAGGTGTCCGCCAGCAGTCGTGGCGGACGGATGAGGGGAGCGGCTGTTAATTCACAAATCACCCCCGTATTGTCAAGGTAAAGACAAAAGCCTTGCCAACGCCCCTTGGGCCTCCAGAAGGCTGGGAAAAAAGAAATCGGGGCGGTGGGCCAGAAGTTCCGCCTCGGACGTATTCCCCGTCGCCACCGCGATGGTTTTGGCGCCGATGAATTTTCCGCAGTCGATGTCGTGCACCGTGTCCCCCACCACATATATCTGCGCGGCGCTTCGGGGACGGATGTAAGCCAGGGCCCGTTTCAGCGCCATTTCCGTCAATTCGCGGCGGATTTTTGAGTCCGAGCCGAACCCCCCGAATTTGAAATAACCGTCCAGCCCCGCCCGTTTCAGCTTCTGCCACGCCGTCTTCTCGTAATTGCCGGTGGCCAGCCCCAAAACCACATCGGGGCGGATCGAAAGCCCCGCCACAAACTCAAAGGCCCCCGGCATTAGCCGAAAATGGGGGGCAAGGGGGAGCTCCTCCGCCATCATCTCCTCGTAAACGGCGCCTAATGTTGCCCGTTCAGAGTCGGAAGGAGGGCGATTTAATACCTGCACAAAAAGTTCCTCCAAAATGACCGGATCGGTTTTGCCGTCGGCCTTGATTATTTTAACGGAGGCGTTTGGTCCACACACCTTTGCAAAGGTGCGGTTGACGGCGTTGAGGCCGGCGCCGCCGGTGAGCAAAAGGGTCCCATCAATATCGAAGAGAAAAATGTGCATCTCGTGTTTGGCTGACGGATAACATAACCGGCTCGGTTTTATCCAGGCTGTTGAGAAAGTTCCAGATGCAAGGCGCCCGCAAGGCCGCAACCGGAGCGTACACGCCAGTACGTGAGGATTGCGGCCGCCGCGGGCAACGAAGCAGATGGGACTTTATCAACAGCCTGTCAAAGCACGCAACCGGGATGGGCTGTTTTTTGGGGGTAATCCGTGGTCTGAAGACGGATGAAGGTACTCTCTTTCCTGCCGGCGGGAGTGACGATGAGGCAATTGAAGTCGGTCATTCCTTTTTGATGCGTCGGCAGTTCGCTGATTCTCAAACACCGCTCGCCGCGAATCCGAAAAAAATCGATGATTTCTTCCCGCAAACCTCTTTCCATGACCCCTCTCTTGTTGAATGCGATTATATGACTCTCGAAAGAAAAAAGCCACAATAAATTCATTTTATATTTGCTCTTTCCCGCAAAAATGCTAGGGCAACCCTCTACACAGGAGGACAATATCATGGCAAAAGGAAGCAAAAAAGAGGCCCTCGTGGTGGCCAGCAAGGTGCGCGCCTACATCAAGTCGAAAAAGTGCATGACCTCGTCCGATGCCATCGCGGCGATCAGCGACAAGGTCTGTTGCATGCTCGACACCGCGATTGCACGGACCAGGGCCAACCGCCGTTCCACGGTAAAACCGCAGGATCTGTAATCGGGTAGCGGGATGTCCGCCTCCGTCCGCAAGAAACTCCTTCGGTGGTACGACCGCAACAAACGCCCCCTCCCCTGGCGCGAAACAAAAGACCCCTACGCCGTCTGGCTCTCCGAAATCATGCTCCAGCAGACTCTGGTTCCGACGGTGATCCCCTATTATCGAAAATTCCTCTCCCATTTTCCGACGCTGAAAAGCGTGGCCGAGGCCCCCCTTGATGACCTTCTTCTCCTCTGGCAGGGGCTCGGCTACTACAACCGGATCCGGCAGTTCCATCGGGCGGCGCAAACGGTTTTTGAAAATTATGGCGGCGTCGTTCCTTCAACAAAAGAAGAATTGATAAAACTCCCCGGCTTGGGCGACTACACGGCGGGGGCGATCGCGAGCATCGCCTTTGGAGAGCCGACGCCAGCCGTTGACGGGAATGTCATTCGTGTTCTGTCACGCCTTTTTGCCTCAAAAGCCGATCCCTTAAAAACAGAAGGGAAAAAATTCTTCCATGAGGCGGTCGAACGTCTCATCGATCCGGACCGCCCGGGCGACTTTAATCAGGCCCTCATGGATCTGGGGGCGACCCTTTGTCTGCCCACCCAACCGGCCTGCACCCTCTGCCCCTTGAATGCCGATTGTCAGGCATATCGGGAGGGGAAACCGGAATTGTTCCCCAAAAAAAGAAGGAAAACGCTTTATCGGAAGGAAAAGCTGGTCTGTCTTCTTTACCACAAACGGGGAAAATTATTCCTCCGGCAGAGGCAAAAAAATGAAATCATGGCCGGCCTCTGGGAATTTCCCTTAATTCCCGCCAACCCCTTAAGAAATTCGCGGTCTTCGTGGAGAAAGCAAAGGGAGTCCTTTTGGCGAAGCAATTTTCGTTCCCGCCGGTCACATCTGCAGACGCAACAATCCAACTCCGAGCGGCTTACGAAAATTGCGAAGACAAAGGGACTTCCTTTGCTTCCGGTGACTCACACCATCATGAACCGCCGGATGACCATCCACCCTTTTGTGGCGCCTGCCGGAAGGGGACTTAAGGGCAAATGGATCGCCCCTTCCGACATGGGCGCGCTCCCCCTCACCACCATCACGCGCAAAATACTAAAACACAGCTTAGCCTCTAAGCTGTTTACAAACCCTGTCCGAATGATCTAGATTCGGGGAGATGTCGGATATGGTCACACCGATCCTTTCGGAAGCGGCAAAAAGCCTGCGGGGGAGGCCCTTCAGGCGGGACCAGCTCCTCGAACGGCTTAAAATTCTCAACAACCCGAAGATCACGCCGCAGATGGCAACCCTCATCGGCAACGAGATTGAAAAAGACCTTCTGCGCCGCAAGATCCGGAATATCTCTTCCGAAGTTTTGGATGAAATGATCCGCGACAGGCTTGTCGATCTGGGGCTCGCCCCCAGGGGGCTGGCCCCTGGGGGGTTGGCGCAACCCGATTCGGCCGATTTCGCGGAAAATGAAGCGGATCGGCCGCCTGGGGCGGACGATTATCTCCCCCCCGAAATTCTCGACATCATGGCCCCCGCCCCCCGCGAATCGGAAGAAGAGATAAAACGAAAACAGGCCCAAAAAACGGCGCTCGCTTTTTCCCCCAACGCCTTGGAAGTTTTAAAAACACGCTATCTCGCCAAAAACGAACGGGGGGAGGCCGTCGAAACGCCCGAGGAGCTCTTTACCCGCGTGGCCCGGGCCATAGCGGAGGCCGATCTCCGTTACGATCCGCAGGCCGACCTTGCGCTCGTTGAAGCTGATTTTTATAATCTGATGGCCTTCAAGGCCTTTTTGCCCAACTCGCCGACCCTCATGAACGCGGGCCGGCCGAACGGCCAGCTCTCCGCCTGTTTTGTCCTGCCGGTGCGCGACAGCATGGAGTCGATTTTCGATACGATGAAGCAGTCGGCCATCATCCACAAAACCGGCGGCGGCACCGGCTTCACCTTCAACTACCTCCGCCCCAAAAACGACGTTCATGCGCGTTTACGACGCCGCCACGCGGGCGATCAAACAGGGGGGAACCCGTCGAGGGGCCAACATGGGCATTCTAAATGTGAACCACCCCGACATCCCCGATTTTGTCGAGGCCAAAGACACCCCCGGCGAGCTTTCCAATTTCAACATCTCGGTGGGAGTTTCCGATTCGTTCATGAAGGCGGTGGAAGAGGACCAGCCCTGGCCGCTTGTCAATCCCCGCACCGACGAACCGGTGCGGACGGTTTCCGCCCGCGAGCTTTTCTGGAAGATCGTCCATCAGGCCTGGAAAAACGGTGAGCCGGGGGTTTTGTTCCTCGACCGCATCGATTCAGCCAATCCCACCCCCGCCTGTGGGCCTCTGGAGGCGACCAACCCGTGCGGGGAACAGCCGCTTTTGCCCTATGAGGCGTGCAACCTCGGGTCGATCAACCTGGGAGTGATAGTGGAAAACGAAAAGATCAACTGGGAAAGGCTCCGTGGCGTCATCCACCGGGCGGTCCATTTTTTGGACAATGTCATCGAGATCAACGGCTACCCCCTTCCGCAGATTGAAGAGACGGCCAAAAAAAACCGGAAGATCGGCCTCGGGGTGATGGGTTGGGCCGACATGCTGATCCGCCTGGGAATCCCGTACGATTCCTTCGAGGCGCTCGACATGGCCGAGCGGGTGATGGGGTTTGTCCAAAAAGAGGCGGAGCAGTCCTCGATTGTTCTGGCCAAAAAGCGCGGGGTTTTTCCGAATTATCACGAAAGCGTCTATGCGGAACGGGGAATCAAGCGCCGGAACGCCACCGTCACGACCATCGCCCCCACCGGCACCATCAGCATGATCGCCGACTGTTCAAGCGGCATCGAACCGCTCTACGGCGTTGTCTTTGTGAAAAAGGTCCTTGGCGGAAAAGAACTCCTTTTCACCAACCCCGATTTTGAAGGGTGGGCCCGGCGCGCCTACGGCACTTTTCCGGAAAATATTTTCCAGCAGGCTTCCGAGAGCGGATCGATCGCGGACATCGAGGAGATCCCCCCGGAAATCCGGCGCCTCTATGCGACCACCTACGACATCCCCCCCGACCGGCATGTCCGGATGCAGTCTGCGTTTCAAAAGCACACTGAAAACGGCGTTTCAAAAACGGTGAATCTGCCAGAAAGCGCCACCGAGGAGGATGTGGCCAAGGTCTTTTGGCTGGCCCATCAGCTCGGTTGCAAGGGGCTTACGGTCTACCGCAACCTCTCGCGCGCGGATCAGGTGCTATCTCTTGGCGGGGAGAGAGAGGATGATTGAAGAGGCAAGGTTTGAGAGGGGGGCATAAAGTTTCACCTTGAGTTAAATTTCCCGGATGGGTAAAGAATGGGGGACAATAAATTCGGGATGTAGCTCAGCCCGGCTAGAGCGTTCGGTTCGGGACCGAAAGGTCGCTGGTTCAAATCCAGTCATCCCGACCATTCATCAATGAGATCCGTATCAATTCTCACTCTTTGCCTTTTGATCTTGTCCTCCTGCGGCGGCGCGCTCCGCCCCCCTGCGTCCGGCGCCGACGCCGAGCTCAACTACTGCGTGCAGTTGTCCGCGAAGAAAAAATACGAGGAGGCGGTGGAATGCCTGGAAATCTACAAAAGCCGGCACCGGGCGGACAACCGGGCCTCGGATGCCGATCTGCTGATCGCCGACAGCTACTTCCGCCAGAAAGAATACCTCTTGGCGGCCGAAACATACCGGGAGTTTCTCGAAAAGTATCCGTCGCACCCCAAGGCCGACTACGCCTATTACAAGGCGGGGCTGGCCTATCTGGAAGACACCCCCAAAGCCATCGACCGCGACCAGCAGTACCTCGATCCGGCGGTGCAGAATTTCGCCATCGTGCCAAAATACTTTCCCGGCTCCCCCTACGCCCGGCTGGCCGAACAAAAATACGCCGAGGCGCGAACAAAGCAAGCCCGGCGGCATTTTTACGTGGCCCGCTTTTATTACAAATACGGTGAGTACAAGGCCTCGATCCCGCGGTTTGTCACCATCATCGACGAATATCCGGGAGGAGAACTGGACGAAAAAAGTTTTTACTACCTCACGGTGGCCTGCGTGAAAACCAGCGAGATGGACAAGGCCCGGCAGGTGGTGCAGGCGTTTGAGCAGAGATTTCCGCAGAGCCCGTGGCTGAAAAAGGCGAAGGGGAGGATTAGTGGAACCTGATCTCCGATATTGGCTCGAACAAGGCAAGGAATTCTTCAAAAACCAGGCCTACCGGCGCGCCGAGGGGTTTCTTTTGCGGATTGTCGGCTCCAAGCACGAATTCGCCGATGTCTACAACATGCTGGGGGTCATCTACCACCAGACCGGAAGGTATGAGGACGCCATTTCCTCGTTTGAAAAAGCGCTGAAAATCAACTCCCGTTACACCGAGGCCCTGCTCAATTTAAGCGTCCTGTACAACGACATGGGGGAGTACAAGCTTTCCAAAAAACTCCTCGACCGCTCCAAAAAAGAGGCCCGCAAGTCGGAAAGTCGGATCGATCCGTTTATCAAGGGAAAGCTGGCCAACCGACACGCCGAAACGGGGGAGCTCTACCGGGGCCTCGGACTCCCCGCCCGCGCCGCGGATGAGTTCACCAGGGCCCTCGATCTCTGCCCCAATTTTCACGACATCCGGGCCAAGTTGGCGGTCTCGCTCCGCGAGGAAGGGAAAAAAGAACAGGCGCTCAAGGAATTCCAGCGGATCGTCAGGGAAAAACCGGACTACACCGAGGCGCATATCCAGATGGGAATCACCCTTTACGGCATGGGCCGGAAAAAAGAGGCGCGGCAGACGTGGGAAAAACTGACCAAAAAACAGCCGGGCCATCAGCTGGTCAAAATCTATCTGAAGCTCTCCGAAGATCATAAGGGAAAAAAATAAAAACCGGTTGCACGAACGCAAAATGTGCACGACTTGACATTTTTTGATGCGAAAATAAAATCTACAAGGGGCCTTCGGGGCCCCAAGTCTAATGATTTCCATCGAAAACGTCATCAAAACCTTCGGCCCGGTCAGGGCGCTGGACGGCATCTCCTTTGAAATGCAAAAGGGGGAGGTGGTGGGCTTTTTGGGCCCCAACGGCGCCGGAAAAACAACCGCCATGCGCATCCTGACCGGCTTTTTGTCGGCGACGTCGGGATCCTGCCGGATCGCGGGGCTTGACGTGGCCACGCAGAGCCTTGAGGCCCGCCGGAAGATCGGCTACCTCCCCGAATCGGCCGCCCTCTACGGCGACATGGAGGTCACGGAATATCTCGCTTACCTTGGCACCCTTCGCCGTCTCGATAAAATCTCCATCCACCGGCGGATCAAGGAGGTGGTCAAGACCTGCGGTCTGGAAAAGGCGCTGGGACGAAAAATGGGGGTCCTCTCCAAGGGGTACCGGCAGAGGGCGGGATTGGCGCAGGCCCTTCTGCATAATCCCGATATTCTGATTCTGGACGAGCCGACTGTCGGCCTCGACCCCAACCAGATTGTGGAAATCCGGCAGTTGATCCAGGAAATCGGAAAACAAAAAACCATTCTGCTCTCCACGCACATTCTGCCGGAGGTGGATCAGACCTGTAAACGGGTGATCATTATCTCCGAGGGGAAAATCGTGGGACAGGGGAGCCCGCATGAGCTGGTTCATCAGACGCGCGGGGCCTCCATCTACCATGCCGGAATCCGGGGGGCCCGGGCGGAGATTGAACAGGGGTTGAGAACGCTTCCCGATTTTCAGTCGGTGGAGTTCACCGCCGCCCAGGACGGAATCAGCCATGTAAGGATCGCCATCGATTCGAAGGAAAATTTAAGCGAGGAAATTTTCAAGCTGGCCGTGGCCAAAAAATGGAGCCTCACGGAATTAAGGCGCGAAAAGGTCACGCTGGAGGACGTGTTTCAAAAATTAACGCAATGACAAATTTCAAATTTCAAAGGAAAAAACAATGTCAAATGCCAAATGCCAAATTTGTTTTTTGCATTTGGACTTTGTCATTCCTTTGACATTTGAACTTTGTCATTTGACATTTCCCAAATGAACCCCATTCTCACCATCGCCAAAAAAGAATACCGGGACACCTTCCACTCTCCCATTGCCTATGTCTTTATCTCCGTTTTTCTTTTCCTGGGCTTCTGGCTCTTTTTCGCTAACTTTTTTGTCCAGGGGGAGGCGAGTCTGCGGTCCTTCTTTTCGTGGGTGCCGGTGCTTTTTATCGTCTTTCTGCCGTCGGTGACCATGGGGAGGTGGGCGGAGGAGAAAAAATCGGGAACGATTGAAATCCTTTTGACCCAGCCGATCACCGAACCGCAGGTCGTTCTGGGAAAATTCCTGGCTGTTTTTTTCTTTTCGGCGACGGCGATTCTTTTGACCTTGCCGCTGGCCGTCACGGTCGGCATTCTGGGAAACCTCGACTGGGGCCCGGTGATCGGGAGCTACGCCGGCCTCTTTCTGGCGGCGGGGGCCTATCTGGCCATCGGGCTTTTTATTTCGTCGCTCACCGAAAACCAGATCGTGGCGTTTATCCTGACGGTCATCGCCCTTTTCATCCTCTATTTTCTGGGGGCCGAAATCGTCCTGATGTACGTACCGGAATTTTTAAGCCCCCTTTTCGCGATGGCCAGCATCTATGCCCATTTTGAAAGCCTTTCGCGCGGCGTCATCGACCTGCGCGACATCCTCTATTACTTGAGCGTGGCTGGGTTTTTTATTCTTCTTAACACCATGAGCCTGGAGAGCCGAAAATGGGAGGCATGATGGATCAAAAAAATAAAAAAAGAAACCGCGTTCAGGCATTGGCGACAGTGGGTCTTGTCGCGCTCGCCCTTTTTCTGGCGAACGTGCTCTTCTCGCGCCTTTTTTTGCGCGCCGATCTCACGGAGGAAAAGGAATACACCCTCTCCGAATCGACCCGAAACGTCCTCAAAGACTTAAAAGACCCGGTGACACTCAAGGTTTATTTCAGCAAAGAGATCCCGCCGAGCCTCTCTCCGTTAAAGCAGAGGATCTTCGATCTTCTGGACGAATACCGGGTCTATTCCCGGCGAAAGATCAATATTGTTCAGGTGACGCCGGAGGAATCGCAGGAAAGGGAAATGGAGGCGCAAATGCTCGGCATTCCCCCCCTTCAGTTGAACGTCATCCGGCGCGACAAGCAGGAGGTGATGAAGGTCTATATGGGCATGGCCCTTTTTTATCTCGACAAAAAAGAGGTCATCCCGCTGGCCGTAAAGGTTGAAAATCTGGAGTATGACCTCACCTCGGCTGTTTTGAAATTGACCAGTTCTGCAGAGCCCAAACTCGGCCTTGTGGTTCCTCCCCCCGAAAACGATCAGCTGGGCCTTCCGGGGCGGGGGCCCTATTCCCGCCTCGAGGAGGCGTTAAAGGGGCGGTTTGCCGTCGATCGCCTCGATCCGGCCTCCGACGATCTCGCCCGATCGGAAATCAGCGCCCTGCTTATTGTCGATCCCCGTGATTTTCCGGACAAGGCAAAGAAAAATCTCGACGACCTTTTTGAGAAGGGAATTCCCATCGTTGTCCTGGCGGGAACGGTGAATGTGGGAGACGATTTGCAGACCTCAAGGGTCAAGACGGGGCTGGAGGAGTGGCTTAAAACGAGGGGGATCGAAATCGATGCCCAACTCATCATCGATCCGCGCAATCACACCAATGCCACCTTCACCTCTGGGATCATGCAATATTCCATCCCGTACCCTTTCTTTGTCCAGGTGACGCGCGAGGGGCTAAACAGCGAGAACATGGCCACCGCCAAGCTGGAAAACATCCTCTTTCCATGGACCAACACGCTCAAAATGTTCCCCGACGACCATGCCGGCTGGAAATATACGCCGCTGGCGCAAAGTTCGGAGGCGGCGCTCACGCAGGCGGGGGAACCGATTGTGGTTCCGGGCGCGCTGGAGAATTTTCAGGAGGGGGAGGCGGGAAAAAAGACCATCGCAGTGCTGGTGGAGGCTCCGCTACCGAATCAGGAAGATAAAAAACGGCTGTTGGTGGCGGCGGCAAATACGCAGTTTATCAAAGATCACGTTGTGGCCGACTATCCGGGGAATCTTGTCTTTGTCCAGAATCTGCTCGACGGACTGACGCTGGGGGATCAGTTGATCGGCATCCGCTCGCGAGGCAAGACAACGCGGCCGATTGCCCTCCCCTCCCCCACTGCGACATCGGCGATCAAATTCGGGCATATGGTGGGAATCCCGCTGGCGGTCATCGGCTTCGGCATTCTCCTTGCTTTTCTCAGGAAAAAAAGACGGGAGAAAGCGGCGATTATTTATATATAAGAACATGTCCAAAAAAATTCTCATCCTTCTGGCGGCGGTGTTTATTTTGGGAACGGTTGTCGTCATCGTGGAAAAACCGTTTCACGAACGGTTTGACACGGGAGAGGGATCTCTTTTCTATCCCGATTTGAAAGAAGCGGACATTGCGGCCATCGAAATTGAATATCTCGTCAACGGCACCCGGTTTGAAAAGGATCTGGATGGAAAATGGGTGGTGTCGCTCAAGGAAACCGCAATTCAAAAGAAAATTGAGGAGGCAGACAAAAAAGAGGCAAAGAACAAATCGGCTGAAAAAGGGAAGCAGGAAAAATCAACAGCCGAAAAGACAGCGCAGAAGAAACTTCCGGCCGAGCCATCGAAAGTGGAGGAGCTGATCACGACGCTGGTGGAGTTGAAAAAAGGGACGCCGGTCACCGACGACCCGGAAAAACAGGGGCCGCTGGAGCTGACCAATGCGGCGCTGAATGTGGCCCTCTTCGACGCGAAAGGGAAAAAACTGGCCCGTCTGTTTGTGGGAAAACAGGGGCCTGATATCTTTTCAACCTTTGTCCGCGACGAGACGGACGGCCACATCTATCTGGTGGACGAACAATTGTCGGGAATCTTCAACCGCCCGATCGAGGAGTGGGCGAAAAAGGAAGAAGAGAAAGAAAAAAATTGATCAATAAAAAATCCCCCCTCGCCCCCCTTTGTCAAAGGGGGGTTGGGGGGATTTAATCACGTGACCAATGATATTGCGCATGCAATGATACAAATTGTCTTTTGAAAACCTCACTCCAATTTTTTGGAAAATCGGGATTTTCAAATAAGGGAATCAAATCCGCCAAAAGATCCCCAGGTTTTATTAACTCTATTTTCTTCCCCAGTTTCTTGAAAGCTTCCTCCCGGGTGTACCCTTTATCGGCAAGATAATCCCGGTCGGGGATCACCCCCTTTTGCATGTACCAAATCAAATCGTAATAATCCCGTCCTTTGATTTTTACCCCGCTTTTTTCCCAAATTCGGTCCAGACAAGCCAGTATTTTACCCGCCATAAGGACCGGGAGGATGTAATGCCTCACCACAAAACCAAATCGCCCTTCCGTAATTGTTTTGAAATCGCTGGGGTAGTTTTTGTCGATCGTATTCGCCTCGACTTTGACAATCAAATTCTCACCATCGTGGGCCGATAAACCAAGTTCATGAAGAAGCGGAAACCTTAATTCAACACGGCTCACCCCTTTTCCTGGAACATGGGTTGTCAAAGAGCGATATTGGATTTTTTTTGAAAAGTATTGTTTGATGTCCTGGGCGAATTTCATTTTGTCAAACGGTTTTGTCGTTTCAAAGTCGATATCCTCCGACATTCTGTTCAAATTAAAACAAACCCTCAAGGATGTTCCTCCGTACATTGTCAGATGACTGTAAGCTTGGCTGTTGTAGATATAGTCCAAAACATAATACTGCAACTTTTCCTTGAGCTTGATTCGTAAAACATCGGGCCTTAAGCCGAGAATCTTCCCCTCCTGACATGTACTTTTCAAATCATCAATGAGGGTGCTCATAGGCCTCCTTTAAAAAAGGAATTATCCTCGCCATTTTTTTTGTTCCATTTTTTTCAATTGTTTTACAAAAATTGTCAAACTCCCCCGAATTTAGATTCCCCCAATTAATTCGAAGCTCTTCGATCGCCTCTTTACTTTCCAAATTGGTACCGGCCAGGCGCAAATAAAAATAATCAAAAAGGGCTTTGAAAATTTCAGCTTCATAAACTGCATTTTTGCCGTAACTGACCTTCTTGAAACCAAAATACAGTTTGGAATGAAGGGTGGAATAAGTAAAAGTCCCCAGCTTATTGGTATATTGTCTTGTTGATTTGCTTGTCACCGAAGTGATGGAATAGGTCGCCTCGGTTAATAAACCATTCTTTTGCAAAATATAATCGAGGCTTAAATAGGAAGGCATGACAAGCTTATTGGCGATTAATTCCAGATAGCCCGTGTCATGAAGAGAACGATCGACGTAGGTTTTCGTAACATAAAGACCATTTTTCAAACGGATGAGAAATCCGTGATGAATCCAACGCTGAATATTTTCAGAAAGAGCCCTTTCCTTGATGTTTTCTATGACCATCAAAGCTCTTTTTGTAAAATAGGGTAATGATTCTAAATCCTTAAGTATTTTTTCTTTCATTCTGATTTTACTATTAAATAAATAGTAAAATCAGAATATATTAAAAATACCGGAATTGTCAATTTAAACCGATTTGAAATACTCCTTGGACTTCTGCGGATCGGGCTTCATGGTTTTGGAGCCCTTCTGCCAGTTGGCGGGGCAGACCTCGCCGGTCTTTTTTGTCGTCTGAATGGCCTCCAGCACGCGAAGCACCTCATCCACATTCCGCCCGATGCCCAGATCGTGGACCACCTCATAGGCGATGTTTCCGTCGGGGTCGACAATAAACAGGCCGCGAAGCGCAATGCCGGCATCCAGAAGCACCCCGTAATCGGCGGCGATTTTTTTGGAGAGATCGGCCAACAGCGGATATTCAATCTTTCCCAGCCCCCCCTCCTTGCGCGGGGTGTTGACCCAGGCCAGATGGGTGAATTTGGAGTCGACCGAACAGCCGATGACCTCGGCGTTTAATTTCCTGAAATCCTGAATGCGATCCGAAAAAGCGGTGATTTCCGTCGGGCAGACAAAGGTGAAATCGAGCGGGTAAAAATAAAGCACCACCCACTTCCCCTTATAGTCGGACAGTTTGATTGATTTAAAATCGCCCCCCACCACGGCATCGGCCGCGAACTCGGGGGCCTTTTTTTGAACCAGGCTCATATGGCGATCCTCCTTAATTAAGAGTTGATTAGAACCTTCAATTGTGTTTGCAACCTCCGCTCCCGTCTCGCTTTATCCTCCCTATTCGGTCGGCGCTCGGCGGGAACCCTCCTCCTTGGATTTTATGGTTAACTTTTACCCTCCACTTGCATCTTTCGCCTTCCATTGCTCCAGCGTGAGGGCGCCGGGGAGCGAATCCTTTTTTTGCGCGATGATGGGGCGGATTTTAGACTCATCGGCGTTGATTTGCGTCCACGATTTGTACCGTTCCGGCACCTGAACATCCGCATAGATGGCCTCCACAGGACAGACCGGCACACAGGCGTTGCAGTCGATGCAGGTGTCGGGGTTGATATAGAGCATCTCCGGCCCTTCGTGAAAGGCCTCCACAGGGCAGACCTCCACGCAGTCGGTATATTTGCACTTGGTACAATGTTCGGTGACAACGTACGTCATTTTTTACAATGGATTACCATGCTGTTTCATGATATGCAAGCTTCCTCCTCCTTGGGTCAAGGAGGAAATTAACAAAATTAAGGAGGGTTCCCAAGCCGCGCCGCCAGTGGCGGATGAAGCGGCTTGGGAGCGGAGTTTGCAGAGGCAAGTAGTGATTTGATTAAACGTCAAACTAAAATTAAGGAGAAACAAATATGAAGGATTTTCTGAAAAACTTGGGATTGGCAGTTTTCGTGATCCTGCCGCTGGTTGCTTTCGTTCAGTGCGGAGGCAGTGACAGCGGTGATGATAGCGGCACTGGCGGCAGTGGCGCCACACCGGAAGCGGGTGATTCGGAGGCGGCAACGGGGGCCTCGGCGGGTCTTGGAACCTTGGCCGGTGGAACCGGCGATTCGGCGGTCGGCTCCGAAAACGTTGCCGAGGCGGTAAAAGCGGTCATTCGGGGGAGAATCAAGCAACAGACGATCGAGATCGATGAAGAATTTGAAATCGCCTGCACCGTTGACGGCACCATCACCAATGCCGCAACCGGAACGGTTACCGTTAACGACACCACATTCGAGATCGACCTGACTGGAACGGCTACCTTTGAAGAATGCACCGAATCGGCCAGCGTGACACTGGATGATGGTTCCACTTGCGACTTCGATGTCGTGATGGACGGCACGGCCACCTGCGATATTTCAGGCTCGGGAACCGAGTCATCGCTGGAGATGACCATTGACTGCTCCACCGACGAGGATTGCTCGGGAATCACCCTCACCGTCAACGGCGAAGAACACACCCTCGGCTTCAGCATGTCGGGCACCATGTCCAGCGACGCCTCGGAACCCGATTTTGGCGATGACGACACGGTTTGCGTGGATGGAACCTCTTTCAGCTTTGATGAGCTGGAAGATACGGAGGTCTCCTCGGCTGATGCGATCTGCTCGGAAGAATAAAGCAGGAATGCATGCGATGGAATGACAAAGGCCCGCCACAAAGTATGGCGGGCCTTTTTTTAGTATATTTTCACCACCGAAATTCCCGGATAATACTTGGAGAGGATCCCTTTGTAGCCCCGGTGGCGCTCCGCCATTGTCTTGGCCCCGTACTGGCACATCCCCACCCCGTGGCCAAAGCCGTGCCCGGTGATGTCCACCGTGGGGCTGTGATGGGTGAAGGCAAAAAGGGTGCTCTTGACCTGCATCGAACCGAAGGCGTAGCGGAACCGCTCGCCCGAAATAACCACCCGTTTGCCGCGGTCGTCGATTAATGCAACCTTCGTCACATAGCCGGCGGGGTCGCGGTCCACGACCTCCACCTCGGTAAGATTTTTCACGCGAATTCCCTTTCGCCCCAGCCGCTTTTGAATCTCGGCAACATGCGTCCGGACCATCCAGTTCCTAAAGGGGGAGACCTTGCAATAATTGTCGGTTAAACAACGGGTAAGCGGGGAACTGGCCGAAAGCCCCGCCATCAGGGCGGAGCGGAGCTGTCCCCCGCAGGTGGAGCTGTAAAAGGCCTCCACCACCTTTCCGTCTTTCATCAGAACCTGCCCCCGGGTGGATTCGACAATTTCCTGAAGATAAGGATTCTTTGACGTGCCGTGCCGAAACACCTGATCCGCCTGGGTAGCAACAACATCGAACTTTTTCCCTTCCCGCCGGTTCTCCTGCATCCGGTAGAGGGCATAGGAACGGGCCGCCACCGCCTGCGCCTTCAGCGCCTCTTTCGGCCAGCGCGAACTCATCTCGCTCCCGATCACGCCGGCCAGATAATCCTCCATCGGAATTTTCAAAACCCCGTGGCGCCTGCGGCGCGAGACAAGAACCTTCACAACCGGCTCCGTCTGAAGGACGGGACCCTCTACGCCCGATTGAAGCGTTACTTCTTTAGATGTTGTGGCGCATGCGGAGGCAATAATCAGAAAAAGAAAGACAGGAAAGCGAAACAGATGTTGCTTCATACAGACAATTTGTCGGTTCTCTCAACAACTAAAATTATAGCCTGTCGGGAGGGGGGGAGGCAAAAGGATTCGGCAAAAACAGTAAAAAACTTTGGGGCGAACCCCCCGCCGGGGCGCCAAAGTTTTGGCGAATGAAGCAAATCATCCGGCTTTGCCGGTGATTTGCGCGGGGTTTGGCCCGCCACAAAGTATTGGCGGGCGAAATCCATGACGCGAGTAGCAACAACCGGGCCGAAAGGGCCCCAAATTTAAATGATCCACATGCAATCGCCGTAGCTGAAAAGACGATACTTCGCCAAGATCGCCTCCTCGTAAGCCTTTAAAACAGCCTCCCTCCCGGCAAAGGCCGACACCAGGACCAAAAGGGTTGACCTCGGCTGGTGAAAATTGGTCAACAGCCGGTCAACCACTTTGAAAGGATAGGGAGAATGGATGAATTTTTCGGTATAACCGGCTTCCGGTCGAACTCCCCCCTCACTCCAAGCTGACTCCAAGGCCCGAACAACTGTCGTTCCAGCCACCGATATCCGGCCCCCATGTGACTTATTTTCATTAATAATATCAGTTACTTCTTCAGATATTCCATAAAATTCACCATGCATTCGATGTTCTTCTACCGTTTCGGTCCGGATCGGAAGGAAGGTACCGATCCCCACATGAAGCGTGACCGAGACCACTTGAACCCCCCTCCCCTTTAACGCCTCGAGGATCGGGGGGGTGAAGTGAAACCCGGCTGTCGGAGCGGCAACCGATCCGGTCGGTCCGGCGTAAACGGTTTGATATCGGGTCAAATCGCTCCCATCATCGGGACGCCCGATATAAGGGGGGAGCGGCACATGCCCGATTTTTTCCAGAATGGTGAAAAGCGGTTTTTCGAAGGACAACCGAATTGTGCGCACGTCGTCGGATTCATCGAGGATCTTCCCTCCCAGATCGTCTGAGAACTGAAAGAGGCTTCCCGCGCTAATCCGCCTGTTGGGTGAGACAAGACACGACCAGACTTTCGGCTTCACCTCGCGGAGCAGAAAAACCTCGACTCGTCCCCCCGTTTTTCGTTCGGTGACCAGACGGCACGGAAAGACCTTTGAATTGTTCAAAACCAGGACATCCCCTTCTTCGAAATAATCGGGAAAATTTTTGAAGACATGATGATCGGTCAGACCGCTTGCGCGATTGAGCACCATCATGCGTGAGGCGTCCCGTTCTTCAAGGGGATGCTGGGCGACCAGTTCGGGGGGAAAGGAATAATCGAAGTCGGAGAGTTTCATACGAAGTGATTTTTCATACAACCCCATAACCCGGCCCAATCTCCACAGGCGAAAAGCCTTGTTCAAAAGTTATTCCGTTAAGTCAACGTCCCCTAGTTTTTCCCTAGTTTTCTCCAAGACATCCGTTTTGTCCACTGCCCCAAAGGAGCCCCTCCTCGAAGAGGCCCCGTTGGGGTTGGGGCCGTAGTCCCGAGCCTGTCGAGGGGCGAAGGAGGGTTATGACCCAACCCCATTGTTTTCATCTGATCCAATGTCAAGACCTGATATGATTTTTACCGGACTATTGAGAACACTGGCCATCATGATGGCGCCGTACTCCGTAAAGGCATAGGGTAGCGTGGGTGAAAATTTCAGGTAAGAGAGGTGTCCGCAATTTGCGGAGACCTCGATTAGCTCTTCTTTGGTCAACCGGAACATGAAATCATTGGGAAATTTGGCCAAATTGCGCTTTAACTGCTCCCTGACCCGTCTGGCCTCAACACCGTAAACACGGGCGAGATCGGCATCGAGCATGACCTTTTGGCCTCGGATTAAAATAATTATTTGTTCAATTTGACCTTCTGCAACAAGAGCAACCTGAGCTGACATACCCCCCCCTCCTGATAAATTTTCCCCTAAAAACCAACTGGAATGGTTTTCGGCTGGGCAACCCCCAAAGTTGCTTTATTTTTGAAAAAATCGCGGACGCGCTAAAAATAGCTTCGTCTCGTGGATTAATCTACCCGGCAGGAAACAGATCAAGCAGGCGTTTCAATATCCTCTCATGCTGGATTTCCTTGGTCTCTTTGACAAACGCAAGGGCCTTCTCCAAAAAACCGCGGCAGGCGGCGGGATTGTTTTTCTTTTTCATCATCTCCTCCACCAGCCGAAAATCAAAATTGGCCCCCGACTGCAATCCCTTAAAATCGTTCCCCGCAGATTTTGTCAGACATTCGCCTGCCTTCTTTTTATTCCCTTTTTTGAGGTACGCCAGCCCCAGCACCGTATAGGCCTGATGGAGAAAGGTCATGTCATTGCCCAATTTGGGGAGAATTTTCTCCATTTTCCGGATGACTGTGTCGTGTTGACCAAAATAATCAACCAAAAGACGTGAGGAGATGATCTTTAATGCGGGATCGTCGGGAATAAGCTTCTCCGCCTGCTCGTAGTACTTCCAGGCCTTGCGGTATTCTTTTTTCAGCTTAAAAAGCACCCCGTAGGCGGAATAGAACAGGGCGGTTAAAACCAGATCGCGCGCCGTTTGGGCCTCTTTAAGCCCCTCCGTCAGAACCGCCTCGGACTCGTCGAATTTTTTTTGCCGCATCAACTCGAAGGCCTTATAAATTGCCTTCGACTGGATGCGTTCATTCATTTTTTGCATGTCGGTATTTTAAATCCCCCCAGCCCCCCTTTGCCAAAGGGGGGGAAGGGGGGATTTCATCGATCGCTTTTTCTGAGTACACTCGCCATCTGCTCATGAATCAGTCCGTTACTCGCCAAAATTTCCTTCAGATAGACCGAGAAGGGCTTTCCCGAAAAATCGGTCACTTTCCCTCCCGCCTCGGTGATCACCAGTATCCCTGCCGCCACGTCCCAGGGGAAGAGATTGAGCTCCCAGAAGCCGTCATACCGGCCGCAGGCGGTATAACACAAATCGATTGCCGCCACGCCGTCGCGGCGCACCGCCTGCGAGGCCATCAGCATGTTTTTGAAATGGTCGAGATTGTTTTTGCTTGTTTTTTTGATGTCGTAGGCAAAGCCGGTGGCAAGAAGGCTCTTGCCGATCTCCTTTTCGCGCGAGACATGGATTCTTTTTTCATTTAAAAAACTCCCCCCTCCCTTTTCGGCGCAAAACAGCTCGTCGTGATTCGGCTCGTAGACCACCCCCAGGACAATCTCTCCTTTGTGTTCGAGGGCGATGGAGGTGCAAAAAAGGGGATACCCGTGGGCAAAATTGGTGGTGCCATCCAGCGGATCGATGATCCATTTGTAATCGGAGTCCTTCCGCTTGCCGCCCCCCTCTTCCGCCATGATATCATGGTCGGGAAAGGCCCCCTGCAGACGCTCGATGACCATCTTTTCGCAGGCCTTGTCCACCTCGGTTAAGAGATTTATTTCACCCTTATACTCGATGTGCCGGACCTTGCCGAGGTTTGAACGCTGAATCCGCCCGGATTCTTTGGCAACCTCGCAGGCCAGTGTGAGGAAGTCGGGCATAAAAACAAGAATTACAGAAAGAAAATCGGCTGTCAAAGCGGGAATTTTACGGGATCAGCGGAAATTGTATGGATGGAAGGTTGATTGGGACATTCGTCCGAATAGACAATCGTCTGTTCGACACTTGTCAAGGCTGAATCAGAAACGGACACGGGGTCTTCGTCCTCGATAATCCAATAGGCTGGATCGGCGCTCACCTCTTCCCATTCGCCGTTCGAACCGCGATAGACGCCATCCTCGGTCGCCGCATAAATCACCCACGGTTCAAAAAAAGACGAGGCCGCAAATCGCACCAGCCCCCCGACTCCTCCCATAAAAATCGGCTCTTGACGGGCAAGCGCCTGATAGACAGGGCCATCAAGCCCCTCTTCTTTTTCCCATGAGGGATTCGAGAGGGTGTCTGTTTCGGCATAATAAAGCCCCTTTTCGGCGCTTACGTAGAGGACACCGTTAAAAATATCGAGTGAATGAATTTCGCCCCAGCCGGCCGCATCTTTTTCGCGCCAACTGTCCCCCTCGTTAAACGACATGAAGATTCCGGATTTCGTCGCCGCAACGACACAGTCCTGGTCAGCCGCAAAGTGACGGATGCTTTCGGTGTTCAAATCCGATGCAAGTTCGAGAGTCTGGCGGTCGGTATCGAGAACAAAGACGCCCCCTTCAAAGCCGATATAGACCAGATCGGGATTTGCGGGCGATGTGTAAATTACATTCAGGTCAAGATCGACATTGTTGCGGCGAACGGGGACGACATCCGGCCAGCTCGATCCGCCGTTGGACGAACGGTAGATCCGTCCGGTGGTGCCCGCATAGAGAATATCGGAGTCGGTCGGATCGATGTTGACGGCGCTCCATTTGGAGACGGACGAATTGGGAGTCAATTTTGAAAAATCATCGCCGAATTTGCCCTTGTAAACCTTCCCCTCCGCAAGAACAAGGAGAGTGCCGTCATCGGACGAAGAGACCGCATCGATTTCTCCGCCGCCAAATGACTCCTCGTCTGTTTCATAGGCAACGCTTGCCTCTTTAAAATAGATGGAGACGGTGGCACTGTCCGTCTCGTCGCCATTTAAGGCGGTCAAGGTGTAGGTGGTCTCAAAAAAGGGGCGGACCTTCTTCCTCCCCGACGTCTCGACGGCCTCATTCCCCAGATAGACCTCCGCGGCATTCTCGGTTTCCCAGCTTAAAGTCACCCGCGTGTTCGGCTTAACGCACTCTTCGCCGGCCTCAAAGGAGACAATTTCAGGGGAGACTGTCACCACTTCTTCTTCCCCCCCCTCATCATCCCCTTCATCAATATCCGGCGTTTCAATATCGACATCTTCATCGTCACCGGTGATTCCATCATCGGTGTCGGAACCGGATGGCTCCTCTTCGTCGATCGACGGGTCTTCATCGGAGCCTCCCCCTCCGCCATCCCCCTCTCCTTCGTCCGGATCCTGCTGGTCCGATTCGGCCGTAGCATCGTTGCCGCAGGAGACAAAGCCGGCCAGAGGGGAGATAACCAGAAAAAAAATCACGACTTTTCTCATAAGGAAATTGGCCATTTTGTCTGCCTTAATTTCTCGTTGGAACGTTGAAGGTTAAAACCCCATAGACAATCATTTCCGGTCCGAAGACCTCGGTGCTTGTCTGACTGTCGGGGTCGGTCCGGACAAAGGCGCCGCCCAAGGTGAGGGCCCAGCCCGGGGCGAATCCGATGGTAAAATTGGCGGGTTCCACCGCAACCTCGTGCGTCTTTTCCAGGGTATCGACAAAGGCATCGGTCTCTTCTTTAAAATAAAGAAGCATGACCGCACCGGTCCAAACAACCGGGATGGGGCCTTCAAATTGATAGCTGGCGCCAAAATTGGCGCTGTCGTACCGGGAAAGACTCGAAATCCCTTCCCCTTCAAGGCTCTGCTTTTTCAAGGAGTATCCGCCCCCAAGAGTTAAAGGGCCGGCCGTTTGTCCGATAAACACGCCGGCACCATTGGTGGGGCTTACTGTGTCGTCAAATTGATTGGTTGCCTCTGCGGGATTCAGGCTACTGGCATGGACGGCGGCCGAAGTGGCAACACCATCCGACCATTCGTGGGAGTAGCTGATATGACCTGTTTTAACCCACGAACCGGACGGCTGGAATCCTCCGTCGGGACCCGCCTGAAACAAAATAACCAGCCCAAAATTTGGGGCCCATTCGGCTCCAACCATCGGACCGATTTTCCCGGTATAAATGTTGGCCCAGCTGGAATTATCGAAGCCGCTGTAACGGAGCGTCGGAGCCGCCCATGTGTAGTCTCCCAGCGTCAATGTCGTCCCATTGAAATTGTAGGGAAGCGGGGCATGGAAAAAAGGAATGGAACCGTCCTCGTCGACAGCACCAAGACTGCCGTCTTCCTGCGGCTTGACTCCCGCCAAGACCGCGAGGTCAAGGGTCTTTGACCGGGCCGCCACATTGAGGTGGGTGATGCCGAAATGATTGGGGACAACATTCAGACGAAGCGCATAGACGTACCACCGTTCGGCATCCAGGGCAAGAATGGTCGACGGATCATCCGCGGTTCCCCCCCACACCATGACTTTGGCGTTGGCCGAAAGATCGAACTCCCGATTATCGTCCGGAGGGGTGCGGAGAACAACGTGCGCATATCCCATGCCGGAAACCGGAAACTGTAGCGCATCTTCTTCGGTTTGAAGATGCACCGAGCCGCTGACATCGGCCCCTGCAGAAGCGGAAACCGAATCACCCATGATTGAATAAGAAGACTCTTAGTGGAACTGCCGACCCCCTTAAGATCAGCGCTGGCCGAGGATGGCTAGCAGAATTTCAAGGGCCTCCGCAACCCTTTTCTTGTTGATGCGAAAAAACATGGGCCTACCTCCCTCTGAAAAATGAAATCTCCAAGATCTCTTGGTCCCAGCAAAAGAAATGCCACCTACAAAATGATTAAAAATTAATGATTACAAATAGTTATTTGACTTATCCCCAGGAAACGGCCTTGGGACTGCCCCGACTTGAGTCAACTGCCGATTATTTGGGCAGATTAAAGGCGATCGTCATCGCCCCAATGTCGGCCGGTTTTTGGGATTTGAGAACTGACGCACAGGCCATTAACGTGCTTCCGGTGGTAAACACGTCGTCAACGAGCAAAACATTTTTGCCTTTAAGAAGAGTTTTTTTGTCTTTCCACGCAAACGCTCCCTTCAGGTTTTTGATCCGCTCTTCGCGCGGGAGTTCCGTTTGTGGCACCGTGTCGCGGATTTTTTGGAGCGAATGGATCAAGACAGGAATGCCGGTCTGACGGGAAATGTGCCTGGCCAGCTCCACGCTCTGATTGTAGCTTCGTCTCCGGAGACGGCCGGTCGAGAGGGGAACGGGAATCAGATAGTCGGGTATCGTCTCCTGCTCCGCGATGATTTTTTGAAACCATCCGGCAAACACCCCCGTAACGTCCAGGCCGGCTGAATATTTAAGGCGATGGAGAAGTCGGTTCACCGGCTCTTCATACAAAACGCACGACCGGTGCCGGTCAAACGCCGGTTTTTTTTCGAGGCAATCGGGGCAGGGATGCGAGACGGCAACAGATGATTCGAACGGCCGACCGCAAACGGTGCAAAGGGGTTCCCGAATCCACCGGATTTTAGAAAAACAATCGGAACAGAGTTTAGCGGAATCTTTGAGAAGACAACCGCAGACGCGGCAGGTTTGGGGGAGGAGAAGAGACAAAATGCGTTTTCCAAGAAACATGCAATTTTGCAAAAGTGAGAAATCAGATAGCAGAAAGCGGAAAGCCGAGATCAGATTATCATCTGCTCTCCGCTATCGGCTCTCTGATTTCTGCTTTCTCGCAGTTGCCATTACTCAGCGACGATCAAATTCTCCCCCGTCATCTCCCTTGGCTTCGGGATATGAAGAAGCTCCAAAAGCGTCGGCGCCACGTCGCACAGGTGGCCCCCTGATTTTTTGAGATGATTTTTTCGGTGGGCATCCGAGACAAGCATGAACGGAACCAAATTCGTCGTGTGGGCGGTGTGGGGCCCTCCCGCATCATCTTTCATCTGTTCGGCGTTGCCGTGGTCGGCGGTAATAATCGCCATCCCCTTCATTTTCAAAACCAGATCGACAATCCGGCCGACGCACTCATCCACCGTCTCCACCGCACGGACAATCGCCTCCGGCTTGGCGGTATGCCCCACCATGTCGGCATTCGCAAAATTGAGAATGATGACATCATATTTGTCTTCGTTGATTCGATTAATCAACTCGTCGGCAACAAGAAGAGCACTCATCTCCGGCTTTTGGTCGTAGGTGGGGACCTCGCGGGGGCTGGGAATGAGAATCCTCTCCTCGCCGGGAAACGCGACATCCCGGCCGCCGTTGAAAAAATAGGTGACATGGGCGTATTTTTCGGTCTCGGCGATCCGCAGTTGGGCCAAACCGTTTTCGCTGACAATTTCGCCAAAAATCCGTTGCGGATAAGAAGGCCAAAAGGCCACAGGAAGGGAAAAATTGTCGTAGGGGGCCATGCAGACAAAAGCGGATATTTTGGGAATGATCTTTCGGTTGAATTCCATAAAAAACGGACCGGTGAGCGCCTGCGTGATCTGGCGGGCGCGATCGGCCCGGAAATTAAAAAAGATCACGGCATCGCCGTCCCTGATGGGGCCAATCGGCCTCCCTTTCTCGTCAAGCACCGACTCCGGAGGAATAAATTCGTCGCCATTGCCCTGTTGATATTCACGGGCCAGATATTCCTCGGCCAAATGGACGCCGCCGGGATTCCAGCCGGTGAGAACGTCATAGGCCCTTTCGATCCGCTCCCACCGTTTGTCGCGGTCCATGGCGTAGTATCGGCCGTGGATGCCGGCGATCCGTCCAACCCCAATTTTGCCGATTTGTTCTTCCAGTCGGCGGATGAATTTTATTCCGTCACGCGGCGCCGTATCGCGCCCATCCAGAAAACAGTGGACAAAAACCTTTTCGATCCTCTGTCGTTTGGCGAGATCCAAAAGGGCGTACAGGTGGTCCTGATGGCTGTGTACCGCGCCGTCGGAGACAAGCCCCATCAGATGAAGAGCGGACCGGTTGAGTTTGGCTGACTGGGTTGCCCCCAACAGCGCGGGATTGTCAAAAAAACTGCCGTCTTCGATGGCGTGATAGATTTGCGAGAGGCCGGAGTAGACAATCCGCCCCGCGCCCAGATTCATGTGCCCCACCTCCGAATTTCCCATGATGCCGGCGGGCAGACCCACCGCCTTCCCCGAACCGTCGATGAGAGTATGCGGATATGATTTCCACAGATGATCGAAGTGGGGCGTTTTGGCCAGGGCGATGCCGTTGTCCTTTTTTTCCGCGCGATGCCCCCAGCCGTCGAGGATGATGAGAAGGAGAGGTTTCATGAATGAGAAGGTAATGTCTATTTCAGCAAGTCAAAAAACACTTTTTGATTCACTTTCGAAAAGGTAATATCAAAATGGTCAAAGATGTCCATTTGGCCCAAAAGAAGGGGGACCGTGTCGGACTGTACCCAGATGACTTCCGTTTCTATCTCGGTATCTCCGATCCAAAGCCTCAAACCGCGCAAGTAACCATTTGTTGTGCCACCGATGCCACCCAGCTTAATCGGTTTTTCTCCCGGTTTCACTTCATAGCCCAAAACACACCCCAAAGGGCGATTAATCACTGTACGATCAGCCCCTGAATCAACCAAAAAATCAAAGGGGATCCGGCGCCCCTGAATTTTCAGCTGAACTTCGGCATAGGGACGAAGAGTACTTTTTTCAGGACCTAATTTTTTTGACTTATAAGAAAAGGTATAGCGCATAAGCCGCAAGGCCAGCTTCCTCTACATAAGTTACATGAGGCGGCGGGTCTAGATGCGCCGTTTGCTGGAGGACTGTCTGCAAATCTCTTCCGTGGGCTATAACCCGGCTCTCATGGATTGCAATCCACTCACCCAGATACTTTTCTTCCACTTCGGGGTGTTGAGTCAGCCACGTATATTCTTTTGTCGGCACCTGTTCCATCGTAAAAATAATCCTACCAACTATACCCGCTCGGGTCAACGTTCAAAATCCCGCATAACGCCCGTTCGATTCATTCCCTTCTCCCCCGTAAGTGGTCGGGTGTAGCGCATGTTGGGCATGATTATTGATGATGTAAACCCAATTTTTTACGCAGAATGATAAAATATTTTTTGATATGATCATATAATTGCCTTACTTCAGATTCAGCGTCATAATCTTTTCTTGATGCAATTTCTATACAATAATTTACCTTATCTCGTACTTCGTCCGGTACTAAATGAATTTTTGGGATGATGATCTTTAAGACATTGTTTAGCCATTCATTGAAATCATCAGCGGTCCAATCGACAAAATAATGTTCGGGATCTTTATCTGGCATGACAACAAAATCCACATACAGTGGTTGATACAGTTCATTCAGTCGCTCCAGAAGGGCTTCTCTTTTCCATGCTGTTTTACGCTGCCACTTTTGAGTTTGATGATTGATAAGCGGGTGTACGATAGCACCCATAGTAGCACCAAGAAAACCAGCGCCTGCCGTTATTATTACCGACCACCAAGCTATCTCATCTACATTCATAATGCTTCTGCTCGAGCCGTGGCTTGCCCTGGAGCGTAGCGAAAGGATAAGACGTTGGACTCGAAGTGGTTGTTAGACATTCCCGACCCTCTCCTTCATGAAGTGCACGTGCCTCATTGAGAACTGTTCATTTAGGAGCTTGGCATGTTTGTTCGATAAAACAAACTGGTAGTTTTTCTCGCAGCTTGGATCGGAATTAATGATAAACACTTTCCGACCTTTGACGTCGGAGTAAGAATCTATGAAAGACAGGTTCGACAGGAACAAACTTCGAATGAAGAAATCATCAGGTGCGAGACTTAGTCCGACTATGTAGACGTCATGGGTTGTCGCAAATGCGAATTCTGGCTTGTACCAGAGAACAGCATTAGAGCGAACGTCAAACGCCTTGCCATACCCAGGAAGCACAAGAAATGGCTCAACTTCCCCAAGGGGTGAATAATGACTCCATGTTCCGTACTTCAGCAACGCTGGCGTATGGTAAATCTCTACATCTA
>JACPFC010000039.1 GCA_016183175.1 Deltaproteobacteria bacterium | reverse complement strand
CTTTAAAATATATGTCCAAATATACTTTAAATAACGGCATTGTCAAGGGCCGTAATCCAAGGCTGTAATCTCCAGCCCGGTCCGACCAAAATCAACGAGTTTCTCGAGGCGATGAATCCGAAGGCGCGGTTTGTGATTGATGTGGTGGAGTCGTAACTCGTTGAATTCTTTCCAAAACCACTCCATCTTGCACAAATGCGCACAAGCCATTGAAAATATTTGAAAAAAGGACGCAACTTTTTTTGACATGTGCCGATAAAAGTCTGTTAACGGTTTACAGATGGCGGATAAAAAAGGGGACTGGGGTGCGCCCCTGGGTCTGGACAGATAGGGTGAGGATATGAGAGGGGTTGACCGGTTTTGGAAAAGTTGATCAAGACAAAGCAACCATTATCATTAGTGCCCTTTTTGGATTTGAAGAGGCGAAAATAGCAAATCCATCAGAGGAGCAAATTCAAGAGGTTGAATCTCTAAGACAGTCCATGGGCTTATAACAAGGGAGTATTTTACGAGCGATTACGGCACATCCGGTTCAATCGGCATCCTTCCCGCCTATGCCTTGCGGCAAGATGCATTGGGTTATGACCCTTATCCGGCGATCGATATCAATTCGACGGCGGCTCTTGGCGATTTCGATTTGGAACGGGTCCAGCTCTCTTTAAATACCCGTGAGTATGGCGACTATTTCTCCTCCCTGAATAATTTTTGGGATTTTTTCTCTGAGGCCAAAAGGGCCCCTTTTACTCCAGCCGGTGGCGTCAGGGCCCGCCTGGATATAGCGGAGTTCAACAGCGGATTGGGTCTAACTGTTGCAACTGCAGGTTCCTATGATCCGTTGCAACTCATTGGCGGACTGGTAATGCTTAGGCGTTTGGGCTTCAACGAAGAGGGTCTCACTGAATTTGCTGTCCAATCTTCGGTTGGTGCGTGGGGTCAGGCGGAAGTGAGTATCAACTTTGGTGAAGCCGCCAGTCTGAATTTCAGCCTTAATCCCGATGGCAAAAATTTGGTTTTTGTCTTGGAAGATCCTGCCGCACGCGACACGCTGACGCCCGGGGCCAAGACGTTCCTGATCCTCAACCCCGCCCTGCGAGTTGAATGGTCGCTGGAGTAGTAGATCATAAACCCAATTCCCGGTTGTCAAACGGGGCCTCGCGGTCAAAATCAGGCCGGTAGGTCTCCGAACTCTCCAGTTCCTGAACCCAACCGTTCTCTAATCCATATTTATCGAGCAGATCCAAAACCGCGTCATACTCCGATGATCGAATTTTGCGGGAGAGGAGAGGTATCCGCTCGGCTTTGTTTGTCGGGTAATACTGCGCCATGACGCTGATGGTGACCTCGCGGGAAATTTCCTCCGCCAAAAATTTCAGCGAGGCCTCACTTCCCCCGATGTCGTTCGGCAGAATCAAATGCCGGACAATCAGGCCGCGGCGGGCAAGGCCGTTTTCGTCCAATTCCAGATTCCCGACCTGACGGTACATCTCTTTGATTGCCCTCTGGCTGATTTGGACATAATCGCGCGCCTGGGAATATTTGATGGCCGTCAAATCGTCGGCGTATTTGATGTCGGGCAGATAGATGTCGATGATACCATCCAGGAGTTTGAGCGTCTCGATATCGTCATACGCATTCGTGTTGTAAACCAGCGGTACCTTCAATCCGTTGTCGCAGGCAATCGCGATGGCCTCCACCATTTGAGCCGCAAAGTGGGAGGGGCTGACGAAATTGATATTGTGGCATCCCTGATTTTGGAGGGCGATCATCCGGTTGGCCAGTTCCTCCACCGTCATTTCATTTTTTCGGGCGATCCGCAGGAACGGGTCCTGCCGCCTGCGGGTCTCCCGCTCGTCCTCGGCGGAGCGGGTGGCCGAGGCGGGGCCCCCAGCCGCCCGGAGCGGCAGGGCCCCACTGGGGGATGGGTGACGCGAGGACGGATGGGGGTTGCCTCGGACAGGACCCGCTCCGCCTGCGGCGCGATCGGGAGCCACACCGAAGGCGTCACCCGTTCCTGTTTCTGATCGCGGGTGACTGATCTGCCAGTTTTGGCAGTAGACACAGCGAAGGTTGCAACTGCCGAAAAAGATATTCCCCGCCCCGTTTTTGCCAACCAACGCCGGTTCTTCGCCAAAATGGGCCACAGTGGAAGCAACCAGCGGATTACGCCCTGACCGGCAAAAGCCTTCCACTTCGTTCCATCGGTCAGCCAGACAATGCCGCGGGCAGACAGCGCAGGAGCGGAGGCGATCCTGCAAGTGTCTGAGTTTGCCGGTCTGATGCAAAATTTGGTACGAAAATTGCATAGCCCTCATTGTTCGAAGACATCTTATCCACTTAACAAATCGGTGTCGAGGTTGTAATATATACCTTCTTAAAAAGGAGGAGTTATGAAAAAAATCATTTCTTTTATCGCTGTTGTTCTCATGCTCGGCGTTATTGGCGCCGTGTGGGCCATTGAGGCCAAGGATGTGGTGGGTGAATGGTCTATGGATGCGGAAAAATCCGCAGGCGCCCCCGATGGCAACGTCGCCGGCCTGATGAGCAAGGTGACGATAAAGAGCGACGGCACTTTCGAGGCGATGTACGGCACAAAGGGAAAATGGAAAAGCGAGGGGGGCAAAGTGTTGGTCACCTATGACAACAGCGCCCGGTCCGGTGAAGAAGCCTCGATGGACGGAACATTCCTGAAATTTCCCTCTCCGGCGATGGCGGGGCAATTTTGCTACCTGAAAAAAGGGGGGGAAAAGGCCGCTTCAGCGCCTGCGGCGACATCACCGGCACCGTCGGATGCGGCAAAGTCGGGGTATTAAATTCATTCCGCCGCCTTAACGGAAATTGTCAGGGCAAATTTGGCGACTGCTTCGTCGCCGGTTTTCTTTGGAGTGGTGGCCCAGAGGGCGACGGTTGTGTGCACCCTTTTTTTGGTGCGAACGGTTTCTGCCACGGCCTCCGCCACCTTTTTGCCCTCCTCGCACATGAAGTGAACATCCGAGAGGGCCAGTTTTAAAAAGTCGGCCTTGAAATCCTTGAAAATGAAATTGACCTTCTTGCCGGAGAGCCGAATTGCCTCCAGCACAAAAACCCCCGCCGCCAAATCGGCGCCAATGCAAAGGGCGCCGAAGTACATGCTCTTGACATGGTTGCGGGTAAAGTAGTTTAGCGGTATGACCACCTCGGCGCGTTTGTCGTTTACCTCGACAATGGACGGGCGGCAGTAAAAAATCAGGGGGATTTTAAAAAGTCCAAAAAGCCGCATCTGAAGGGTTTGCTTCACAAGGGTCCAACGGTGGGCGAGGAGCATGGGGTAAGAGTACTGTGATGAAGGGGCCAAATGCAATTAAAAAATGAATGACCATTCATTTTCATCCTATCATGTTGTGAGCTTGGATCTGGAGCGCGAAGCCCTGGATCTGACCGAGGCGGTTCTCTATTCGCATGGGTGCCTGGGCCTCGAGGAAATGGAGGCGGGCGCGGGGGCGATCCGCCTGAAAACCTACTTTGACGATCGTGAACCACTCTCCCAATTTGTGTCAAAGCTCTCGGCTCTCCTCCCGCAGGCGGAGAATGTTCAGGGGACAACGATTTCTTTAAATGACATCCGTTTTCAGGCGCAGACCTTCGAGCCGATTGAGCTGGTTCCTGATGTTTGGATCGTCCCCCCCGATGACATGCCGACAGAGACAAAGGTCAAATCGGGACGAAAAATTGTCATCCGTCCCGGCGCCGCCTTCGGCACTGGCCGGCACGAGAGTACGCAGTTGGCGGCGGAGATGCTCGAGGAAATATGCGAGCGGCATAACTCCCCCCAGCCCCCTCTTGACTCAAGAGGGGGAGATCAAGGAGTAGAATCATTACTAGACATCGGGACCGGTAGCGGCATTTTGGCCATCCATGCGCGCAAACTGGGAATCCCGCGTGTCGAGGCGGTTGAAATCGACGAACTGGCCTGCATCAACGCACGGGAAAATTTTGCGCTCAATGGATGCGGTGATTTGTTGCTTTTTCCCGATCTGTCTCAGGTAAGGGGCCCCTTTGACGTAATTGTGGCCAACATTGTCACGCCGACAATCATTCAACTTAAAGAAACGATGAAACGGTTTTTAAAGGAAAACGGGGTGCTCATTCTGGCCGGGATCACCGATGCTGAAAGGGAACGGATCGAAGGGGCCTTTGTGGATTTTAAATTTCTGAACCGGACACAAAAAAAAGAATGGCTCTGTTATGCCTATCGCCGGATTTAATCTTAGAATTCTTCCCTGTAAATCTTCCTCAGTTTCTTTTTATCCGACTGGTGTTTTTTGTTTTCAAGTATCTTTTCTTTCGCGCGGCGGGAGCGCTTGCGTTTCTGACGGCGGATTTTTTCGATCCGCATCCGCTCGGCCGATTTTTTCCCCTCGATCCGCCCGGCAATTTCGTCAACCAGGAGCCGCCGCGCCAAAAAGCGGTTCAGCGCCTGGGAACGGGTCTTCTGGCATCGGATTTCAATCCCTGTGGGGGGATGGATCAGTTGTACGCACGAAGAGGTTTTGTTGATCTTCTGGCCCCCGGCGCCGGAACCACGGATGAAATTTTCCACCAAATCCTCTTCCCGAACGTTGTATTTCTCCATCCGGGAGGCCAGATCGTGTTGTTTGGCGGGGCTTGTGGGAAATGCCGGCATGAGGACAGATATATCAGAAATCTCATTGATTGAAAGGGCTCTATCTATTATCCTCTAGCGGTTCATGAATTGTCCTGTTTGCAAAGAACCGATGGTGATTCTGGAACTTCACGAAGTCGAGGTGGACTATTGTGTTTCGTGCTTTGGTGTCTGGCTGGACGCCGGGGAGCTGGAATTATTGCTCGAAGGGGCCGCCGAAAAGGAGGCGCTTCTTCGGTCGTTTGAAAAGACCGGACGGGGAACCGAGAAAAAGAGAAAATGCCCCCGTTGTTTCAAAAAGATGAACAAGGTTTTATGTGTTGGGGAGGTTTGTCTCGACACTTGCCCCGACAATCACGGATTGTGGTTCGACAAGGGAGAATTGATGCAGGTGTTAAAAAGGGGAAAATTGGACAGCAATTCCAAGATACCAAAATTATTAAGCGAGATGTTCGCGAGCGAACAAAAATCCCCCCCAACCCCCCTTTGACAAAGGGGGGAGAGGGGGGATTTGAAACATAAAGGAGAAAACGTCATGGGAAAAATCGGATTGATTTTAATCGGTGTCGGCGTTCTGTTTCTTTTCTGGGTGATCGGTATTTTTAATGCGCTGGTCCGTCTGCGCAACCAGGTGAAAAACGCTTGGTCGCAGATCGATGTCCAGCTCAAACGGCGGCATGATTTGATCCCCAATCTTATCGAGACGACAAAGGGCTATATGAAGCACGAGCGCGAAACCCTCGAAAAGGTCACGGCGGCGCGGACGGCGGCGATGAGCGCCCAGAGCGTGGGGGAAAAGGCGCAGGCCGAGGGGATGTTGAGTGGCGTGTTGGGCCGGCTTTTTGCGGTGGCCGAGCAATACCCCGACCTCAAGGCCAATCAGAACTTTTTGGCCCTTCAGGAGGAACTGACCTCAACCGAGAACAAGATCGCCTTCGCCCGGCAGGGGTACAACGATCAGGTCCTTTTCTACAACAACAAAATCCAGATGTTTCCGTCGAATATCATCGCCGGGATGTTCGGCTTCGCCCAGCAGGAGTTCTTTGAAATCCAGGATCAGGCCGAAAAGGCGTTGCCGAAAGTGGCTTTTTAGTGAGCGAGGATCTGGCTTTGCCAGTCCGAGCAAACGGGGGGTAGGGTTCCCAAGCCGCGCCGCCAGTGGCGGATTAAGCGGCTTGGGAGCGGAATCAGTTTCCGCCCCCACCTCACTCGAACCGGTGGCGTTCGGTGGGGACCCCGGGCGCCAGCGGCAAAGCCCCCGATTTAATAGTCTATGTGGGAACTTGCCCGTTCCAACAAACGTAAATCCATTTTTCTGTTTGCCGGCATGCTTCTCCTGCTGGTTGGGCTGGGTTTTTTTGCCGGGGGGGCCTTCGATCCGCAGGCCGGGCCCTTTTTAGGGGTCACCCTGGCGATGTTTCTCTGGATCATCCAGCTGATCATCAGCTATTTTGCCGGGGGGAGCATCATGCTGGCCTTAAGCGGCGCCAAACCGGTCACCCGCGACATGCACCCCCGGTTGTTCAACATTGTTGAAGAAATGAAAATCGCCGCCAATCTTCCGGTCCTCCCCAAAATCTATGTCATTCCCGAGGAGGCGCCCAACGCCTTTGCCACCGGCAGAAATCCGCAAAAGAGCGCCGTCGCCGTCACGGCCGGGCTCCTCTCCCGCCTCAATCGCGACGAACTCCAGGGGGTCATCGCCCACGAGATGTCGCACGTCTTGAACCGGGATATTCTTTTCATGACGCTGGTGGGTGTTTCGCTGGGGAGCATCGTTCTCCTTTCAAACATCTTTTTAAGGGGAATGTTTCACAGCGGTTCATCATCCCGTTACCGTTCCCGGGGCAAGGGGGGCGGCCAGGCGGCGCTTATTTTTCTGGCCATCGCTATAGTGTTTGCCATTTTAAGCCCGATTATGGCCCAGCTTCTTTATTTTGCCATTTCGCGCCGGCGCGAGTATCTGGCCGACGCCACCGGTGTCCGCCTCACCCGTTATCCGGAAGGGTTGGCCTCGGCGCTGGAAAAAATGTCCAGGACGGACCTTGTGCTCTCCCGGGTCAACAAGGTGACGGCGGCGCTTTATATCGTGAATCCGCTGAAAAGAAAGGGAATGCAGTTGGCCGACCTGACAGCCACGCACCCGCCGATTTCGGAACGGATAAAAATTTTGAGAAGCCTCACTTACGGGGTGAATTTTGCCGCCTACCAGAAGGCCTTTGAATCGGTCCGCGGGAGGCCCGCGTCGTTGATCCCGAAAGGGGGGCTGTCCGACGCGGCGACGGTTGCCCTGCGCGCCCCCTCGAAGGATACCGGGCCTGTCGAACCGGTTCCCGCCCAGCGGATTGCCGGCGATCTCATTATGGCGGCAAGCGGTTTTACCTTTGTCACTTGTGCCTGCGGCCTCAAGATGAAAACCCCCCCCGACTTTCGCGGAAACTCTCTGCGCTGTCCCAAATGCGGGAAAGTCAATTCCGTAAATGCGGCCTAAAAAAGAGGCAGTTCCACCACCCGCGCCCGGATTTTTTCATCCCCTGCCTGAAATTCCTGTCCCGTCTGATTTGAAGCAAAAGGGATATATGCAAGGGCGAGGGGGCTTTTAAGCGTCGGTGAGAAAATACAGGAGGTGATTTTACCGGCCTCTTTTTCTCCGTCAAAAACAAGGGTGCCCGATTTCACCGGCCGGTCCGCATCGAGCTTGAGTCCCGAAAGAATTCTGTTCACATGTCCGCGATAGTGAAGCCGGGCGATTGTCTCCTGCCCCAGGTAACATCCCTTGTCGAAATGAAGCGCCCGGAAGCGCCCGGTCGAGGCGGCATTCCTGCGGGAGATTTTCCTCCGTGGCGTCGATGCCCACTTTGCAAACACCTTGCTCAACGCGGATGATCTCCTGCGTTTCCGGCGTGATGGCGGGCAGATTGGCCTGTTTCAGCCATGCGAGCAGTTTGTTTTTTTCCCCGGCGGGGACAAAAAGATCATGGCCCGGAAGACCGAGGCGATCGGATCTGAAAAAGGAAAAATGGACCGGTGTTGTTCCAAAGGCATGAACCAGAAAATATTTTGATGTCTCATCGCCGATTTCCACCCGCGAGAGCGGTGCAAATTTCCTTAAATGGTCGATCACTTTTTGCTCGCCGGGCTTGTCGATGATCAACAGGTAGTCGGCATCCCTCCGATAGACATACAGATCAGCCGCCACCTTTCCCTTTTGCGTCAGCAAAAGGTTGTAATTGCCCTCGCCCGGTTTCAGGCCGTTGATGTGGTTGGAAAGCTGGCCATGGAGAAGATGCCCCCCCTTTTCTCCCGTGATTCGGCAGAACACAACCGACGGTTCAAAGTAGCCGATGCTCGGCTTTATTGACTTTTCCACGCCATTCCTTTACATTTCCCTCTAGATGAAGCCAAGCTTTCTTGTATGCTTCACTTGGCAGTGAAGCACCACGAGTCGCATAATTTGCATACACCAAGCCATTGCAAATTGCCCAACAAAAATTTGGCGGCCTTCCTGGCGCTTTTCCTCTTCACTTCCTGCGGGTGGGATCCTTTTTTTGGCCTCTTTTCCGGCGGCGATGACGACGACTCCAACAATGTCCACGATATCAGCGGGAGTCCGTCGCCGGGGGCGCAGGATATCTACGCATCGGCCGATCTCTCGAATTTATGCGTCGACGACTCGGCCTGCGGCGCCCCCTACGACGAAATTCCCGATTCGTTCATCCGGACCGACGAACAGGAACCCCTTGACGACGACGTCTGCAACTTCGACTACGACCCGAATCTTATCTCCACTTTTGTCCTCAACGAGGTGAATGGATCGGTCAACGGTCTGGATCTTCTTCTCTCCCCGGAGGATCTTTTTTTCATCTCGTGGGTCTCGGTTCGGCAGAAAATCAATCCCTATTTTCTCCTTGGGGTCATGACGCAGGAGTCATCCGGAAACTGCGCGGCTGTCTCCACAGCGGGGGGTGAAGGGTGTTTTCAGATCACGAACTATTACGGACAGGCCCAGTTGAACGAAAGCTATCCCACTCGCGTTAATTACTGGTACTGGAGCAGTCGAAGCGGCGACGATTACCCCGACGACCTGTTTGTCGATCCCGAATCTTATTTTGGGGAAGAACCCGATGAGGACCAATACCGGCTCACCATCAATCCCACCGCCGGCGAGATCGACGGAGAGGAGGTTTCCAGCGTCGTGAATTTCAATTTTGGGATCGTCGCCTCGGCCCTCTATTACCAATGGCAACAGTACCTCCTGTATGATAGTTACGAGGAACTGTATGATGCCGCATCGGACCTTTTCCAAAGCGATGATGGCAAGGCCCTCTGGCAGGCGGCGGCCTATAACGGCGGCGCCTACGGCGCGGCAAACGCCCTCGAAGGAGCCGGCCAAGATTTTTTGAATGAAATGGGAAGCGAAACTTTAGCCTACGCCCCCGCTGTTGTCGATTACTGTAAGGAATATCAGTCTGGCACCCTTACCTACAATGCGTCCTATACCTCCGATGATCTCGACGCGATCATCGATTTGCTGTCCTACACCTATCCGCCCGATTCCGGAATTGACTGGCAGGCTGTGAAAGACGACGTGCATCAGGTCTTTTTTGAGGATGGAACGGCGGATTTGAGTTTTGTGGATGACATCAAAGCGGTTGTGTACGTGATTTCCACCCATGTTCCCGAACTGGCCCCCGAATGGCCGGAAGAGGATTCCATCTAGAACCGCCCATCCAGCTCGTCGCTGGCCACATCCGTGAAAACAAGATCGCCGCTTCCCGAGGCGGGAATATAGACGATCACGCCGTTTTCAGAAGAATCAGTCATGACCACCGGCGCTTCAAGAATCTCCGCAAGGGTTTCCAATGCCGTGGCCGTAAATGACGAAAGATTGCTCGCGATGGTGAGGAGTTCAACAATGCCATCCGCCTGTGGCACGTAGCCATAAAGAGTGCCGGCGGAGTCTTTGGTCAAAACAACCCCGCCGACAGCGGCGGAGATGCCGTTGCCTGAATTAATTTCCCCGTCAACCGCCGAATCATCGCCGACAGGAATGGCCGTCGAGGCGGCATAAGTGGTTGTGTCCACGGTTCTGACCAGAACCTGCTGGACGGTTGAATGTTTTGCCAGCAGAACCGTGCCGCTGTCGTTGGATTCAACCGAGATATCATTGGTGGGGATATCCAGATCGATTTCAGTCGTCGTCAAATCGTCCGTGTTGACGACGGTAATGACCTGGTCGTCGGCGGTGTCGATGGTATTGGCGATATAGAGCCGGTTGCCGTCCAGGCTCATCCGGTTGGGAGTTCCATCAACGGCTATCGCCGGCGCCGTCTCCGTGCCGTCGGCAGTGCTGAAAATCGAAAGACGGCCGGTTGTGGCATCGGTCACATACAGGCGACCGTTGGTCTCATCCACCGCCAAACCGCCCAACAGGTTTGCCGAGTCATCGGTCGTATCATCGCCATCGCCGACGATAATGGGAGAAAAAGAGGCCTCGGCAAACGTTGCTCCGTCGAAATCGAGGACAAGAATCCGGTTTGTCACATTATCGTCGTCATCATCGGCCTGAACGCCTGTAATGAAAAGTCTTGAGACGCCATCCACGTCGATGGCCGCCATCTGTGTCGGCGAAACGGGCAAAAGGTTGTGAATGGCGTCGTCATCATCGTCTTCCACAATCGGCTGATCGCCGATTTCGTCGATTGTGGAGGCGGTGAAGGCAAAGAGAACGCCGCCCGCCTCGGCCACAAAGAGGCGATCGTTGGTCGAGTCGATGGCTGTCAGAAGGGGATCGGTGAAGATTGATTCTTCTCCACTGCTTCCGCAGGCGGCAACACCAACCAAAAAAAGAAAAACGAAAAAGAAACGTTTCATATTATGGGAATGACGCTACAACCTCCAGTGTGTCGGCATTGATCACCGCAATCGTGTTTGAGCTGAAATTGGCGACAAAAACAAGATCGGCGCCCCCGAATGTTCCCACGGCAAGGCCGAACGGGTCTTTCCCCTCGTCAAAACCGGTGTCGTCGTCTTTCAGCGAGATGCGGTCTATTTCTTCAAAAAGGGTCAGGTCGACAACCGAGACGCTTCGGTCATCCGAATTGGCGACATAGGCGCGCCCGTTGGCTGTATCGACCGCAATGCCGTTTGGGCTTTCTCCCAGATCGATGATAGCAACCACCAGCTCCGAGTCGTCCACCTCTTCCGGCGCGGTGTCCGGATCGGTCAATCGTCCCGGATCGTAAACCCACAGGGCCGGGGGGTCGCCGTCGACGATATAAAGAAGAGTTCCATCGCCGGCAATGCCGCGTGAACTTAAAGAACCGGCGATTACATGCGAAACGGTGTTGGTGTCAAGGTCAACCACCAGGATTTTTCCGAGCCGGTTGGTGATGAAGGCCCGGTTGGTTGCCGTGTCAACCGCCACATGTTCCACATAGCTCGAGTCGGCGTCGTCGATGTCGGCCTCCTCGGCCACGGTCAGATCAACGGCGGCTGTAGAAGCGAGATCGGTGTTGAAAATATCCAGTTGATCGTCGCTGACCACCAAAACCGAGGAGCCGGATAGCGCAATGCCGAAGGGATTTTCACCGGTTGTCCCCGTGGCCGTCTCGGCAATGGAGCCGTTGCCGATGGTGAATTTTTTCACCTGATCGTTATCCGAATCATCCGGGCTTTCGCGAAAGGGGATATAGGCTTCGGTACCGTCAAAGGCGATCTGTCCGCCGAAACTGGGGGAAGCAACCATGGCGGTGGCGGTCAGGACCGGGGCATTCGGATCGGTTGCATCCACTGAAAGTGTGGCCAGTGTCCCCTCTTCAAAGAAAAAATCGACGTTGGAATTCACCACGATGATCTGGCTGTTGGCCGGATCGACGGCAATGGCGATGGGATTGGGGAGTTCCAGGTCCGCGGGATCGAGCGAGGTGTTGGCCGGGGGAAAGATGTCGTTCTCGGAGGCGCACCCTAAAAGACAAATTCCAAATCCCAAAATCCAAATTCCAAATAAATTCCAAAAAAACAAACTACTAATTTTCAATTTGAACTTTGAATCTTCGGTTTTGTCGCTTGTTTGGAATTTGATCATTGGTTTTTGGAATTTGTTTTAATCGCCGCCTGGGCGGCTGAAAGCCGGGCGATCGGCACACGGTATGGGGAACAGCTTACATAATCAAGCCCCGTTTCGTGGCAGAACTTGATCGACTGCGGTTCGCCGCCATGCTCGCCGCAGATCCCCATCTTGAGGTTCTTTTTGACCTTACGCCCCTTTTCGCCGGCAATCCTGATGAGAACCCCCACACCCCCCCGGTCGAGTATAACGAACGGGTCGTGTTCGAGAATGTGGTTTTCAACGTAAAACGGCAGGAATTTCTGGGCATCGTCGCGGGAGAGGCCGAAGGTGGTCTGCGTCAGGTCATTGGTGCCAAAACTGAAGAAGTCGGCATGTACTGCGATTTCGTCGGCCGTCACGGCGGCCCGCGGGAGTTCGATCATCGTTCCAATGAGGTAAGTCATTTTCACCTGTGCTTCGTCGATGACTTGCCGGCAAACGGCATCGACCTTTTCGCGCAAAATTTTCAATTCATTCATGTGCCCGACGAGCGGGATCATGATTTCGGGGACGAGCCTTAAATTTTCATTGCGGACCAGTTCGCAGGCAGACTCCATGATGGCGCGCGTCTGCATTTCGTAGATCTCCGGAAAGGTGATCCCCAGCCGGCATCCGCGGTGCCCCAGCATCGGGTTGGCCTCTTTGAGCGATTCGTTTTTGGCACTGATTTTTTCCACCGGGACCCTCAAGTTCGCGGCGATGGCCATCAGCTCCTCCTCGTGATGCGGCAGAAATTCATGCAGGGGAGGGTCGAGCAGACGGATGGTGACAGGCAACCCTTTCATCACGCGGAAAATCTCCTTAAAATCCCCTTTCTGCATGGGCAAAATCTTCGCCAGGGCGCGGTCGCGGTCGGCCTTTGTATCGGCCAGAATCATCTCCCGCACCGCCTCGATCCGGTCGGTTTCGAAAAACATATGTTCGGTTCGGCAGAGGCCGATCCCCTCGGCGCCGAAGTTGCGGGCCACCCGGGCATCGTTCGGCGTGTCGGCATTGGTGCGCACCTGAAGAACGCGGTAGCGGTCAACCCATTTCATGAGAGTTGCGAAATCTCCGGAGAGCTTCGGATCGGTGGTCGGCACGCGCCCCAGCATCACCTCTCCCGTGGAACCATTGAGCGTAATCCACTCCCCCTTCTTCACCCGGCGGCCGGAGCCTGGCAGACCGCCTCGGTCCGGTTGACGGCCGGAGCCAGGCTGGCGGGGGTCCGCCGTAAAATATTCGTCCACCTCGCTGATCCGGATCTCTCCGCAACCGGCGACACAGCATTTTCCCATCCCACGGGCCACCACCGCGGCGTGGCTTGTCATCCCGCCGCGAGCGGTCAAGATCCCTTCCGCCATGTTCATGCCGTGAATGTCTTCCGGAGATGTTTCGGTGCGTACCAGAATAACCTTTTCACCCCGCCCAGCGGCGGCGACGGCATCTTCGGCATTAAAAACAACCGCTCCGGAAGCGGCCCCCGGCGATGCGGGAAGCCCCTTGGTGATGATTTCTTTCTTGGCCTTGGGGTCGAGGGTGGGATGAAGCAACTGGTCAAGCTGGTTTGGATCGATGCGGCCGATCGCCTCCTTGACGCTGATCTTTTTTTCTTTGACCAGATCGATGGCGATTTTAATGGCCGCCTGTGCGGTTCTCTTGCCGTTCCTTGTCTGGAGCATCCAGAGTTTTTTGTTCTGAACGGTAAACTCGATATCCTGCATGTCGCGGTAGTGAGACTCGAGTTTCCGGTAAATCTTGACAAGCCGGCGGTAACATTCCGGAAGCGTCTCTTCCATGGAGGGGAGATTGACGCCGTTTTTTTGTCTGGCTTCAATGTTTATTGGTTGCGGCGTTCGGATACCCGCCACCACATCCTCCCCCTGCGCGTTGATCAGGTATTCGCCGAAAAACCTTTTTTCACCGGTGGAGGGGTCGCGCGTGAAGGCGACGCCGGTGGCGCAGTCGTTCCCCATATTTCCGAAAACCATCGCCTGAACGTTCACTGCCGTCCCCCAGTGGGAGGGGATGTTGTGAATCCGCCGGTATTCCACCGCCCGTTTGGTCATCCACGACCCGAACACCGCGCCGATCGCCCCCCAGAGCTGTTCCACGGGATCATCGGGAAAGTCGCGCCCCAGATTTTCGCGGATTTTGGCCCTGAATTTTTCGATCAGCTCCTTCCAGTCATCGGCGGTCAGTTCGGTGTCCAGCTTGACACTACGGCTTTCCTTTTTCTGTTCGATAAGGCGTTCCAGCGCCTGCGAGTCCATCCCCATCACGACATCCGAGTACATCTGGATGAAACGGCGGTAGCTGTCGTAGGCAAAACGGGGATTTCCGGACGCCCGGGCAATCCCCTCCGTGACCGTCTCGTTTAGGCCGAGATTCAGAATGGTGTCCATCATCCCCGGCATGCTGGCCCGCGCGCCGGAACGGACCGAAAGAAGGAGCGGATTTTTCGGGTCGCCGAAACGGAGACCCACGGGGCTAGCCCCCATCGTTTTTTCGATTTTGGCGAGGTTGGCCTCCACCTCTTCGCGAAGGCCGGAGGGATAACGCTTGTCGTTTTCGTAAAAAGCGGTGCAGACCTCGGTGGTGATGGTGAATCCGGGGGGGACGGGGATGCTTAAGTTTACCATTTCGGCCAGATTGGCCCCCTTGCCCCCCAGAAGATTTTTCATCGAGGCATTGCCGTCGGCTTTTCCATCGCCGAAGAAATAGACGAATTTCTTTTTACGACTACCCGGTTTTTTTGTTTTTTTGGATTTTTTTAAAGTCATTTCGAGGTTGCTGTTTTCAAACATATAATTGTAGGGGCGCGGCTTGCCGCGCCCTTGTCGGGCAGGGCAAGCCCTGCCCCTACGTGCGTAATTTGTCCCTCAAATAATTCCCCGCCTGATCGATCGCGATGCGATCCTGTTTGGTCGTATCCCGATCGCGCACTGTGACTTTCTTGTCCTCTTCCGACTGAAAATCGTAGGTGATGCAAAACGGCGTGCCGATTTCGTCATGCCGACGGTACCGTTTGCCGATTGAGCCGATATCGTCGAAATCTGTTTGAAAATGTTTGCGCAGATCCTTTTCCAGTATGTGGGCTGGCAGAGCCAGCTTGCGGGACAACGGAAAGACCGCCGCCTGAAAGGGGGCGATATGCGGGGCAAACCGCATGACGATCCGCTCTTCCCCTTCCACCTTGTCCTTCGCAAAGGCGTCGCAGAGGATCGTCAAAAAAGTCCGGTCAACCCCCACCGAACATTCAACCACCGCCGGCACATATTTTTCCTTTGCTTCATCGTCGAAGTATTGCAGATCCTTTTTGGAGAACTTCATGTGTTGCGAAAGATCGTAATTTGAACGGTCGGCGATCCCCTCAAGCTCCGACCAGCCGATGGGAAAGTTGTATTCCACATCGACACAGGCCCGCGCGTAGTGGGCCAGTTCGTCTTTGGCGTGCTCCCGTTGCCGCAGACTTTCTTTTTTGATCCCCAGATCGTAAAACCATTTCAACCGTTCGGCCTTCCAGTATTCGTACCATTTTTTCCCTTCGGCCTCGGTGGGGCGGATGAAGAACTCCAACTCCATCTGTTCAAACTCGCGCGAACGGAAAATAAAATTGCGCGGCGTAATTTCGTTGCGGAAACTTTTGCCGATCTGCGCAATGCCGAAGGGAATTTTCTGCCGCGAGGTGGTGAGGACGTTTTTAAACTGCGTGAAAATCGACTGGCAGGTCTCGGGCCGAAGATAGGCGACGGAGGTTGAATCCTGGCTGGCGCCGACATGCGTCTGGAACATGAGGTTGAATTGCTTTGCCTCGGTCAACTCCCCGCCGCAGTCAGGACACTTTTTCAATGCCGGCTTGTGGCCATGAACCGAGTCGGCCACGGGGCCCTGCAATTCGTCCGCACGAAAGCGGTGTTTGCATTTTTTGCAATCGACCATCGGGTCGGAAAAACAGTCGAGATGCCCGGAGGCCTTCCATGTTTCGGGGTGGGCGATAATCGAGGTGTCGACGCCGACAACGTCCTCACGGTCGTAGACCATCCGCTTCCACCAGAAATCCTTGATTTTCCGGCGCAATTCAACGCCGACGGGGCCGAAATCCCAAAACCCGTTGATGCCACCGTAGATTTCGCTCGATTGGAAAACAAAGCCGCGGCGTTTGGCGAGTGAGACAATCTCGTCCATCGCCTTTTCACCCATTTCGATGGTTTCTATGGTTCTTTCCATGGAGGAAGTGGCGAATGGCTACCCCTCTCTTCAATGTATGTTTTTACATCAATGAAGGGGTGGCCCTTTGATCTAGTTTTTACACCAAGGGTTGGGGCTACCATTCGCCTTTGAATCCGGTCAAGTTAAAATGGGGTTGTAATTTTTGTGCGGCTTTGCTTGACTCCATCGGCATGCCCAAAAAAATCGCCATTGTCCTTTCGGGGTGCGGGGTCAAGGATGGTTCGGAGATCCATGAGTCGGTCCTGACGCTTTTGGCCGTGGTCAAAAACGGCGGTGCCCCCCTCTTTTTCGCCCCCGGAGGCAATCAGACCACCGTTACCAATCATTTAAGCAATGACGCCACGGGTGAAAAGAGAAATATCCTTGTCGAGTCGGCCCGGATTGCGCGGGGGCAAATCAAGGATCTGAAAGAATTGAAGGGTTCATCAGCCGATGCCCTCATCTTCCCGGGGGGATATGGGGCGGCGCTCAATCTTTGTGATTTTGGCCAAAAGGGGGCCGATTGCACCGTCCATCCCGAGGTAGGTCGGGTGATTGAAGAATTTCATTCCGCCGGAAAACCGATCGGGTTTATCTGCATTGCACCGGCTATCGGTGCGCGCGTCCTTGGTCCCAAAAAGGTTCAACTCACCATCGGCGCCGATGCCTTCACTGCCAAGGCATTGGAAAAAATGGGGGCGGTGCATCAAATGAGGCCGGTGGATGACATTTGCGTTGATGAAAAAAACAGGATAGTCTCCACCCCGGCCTATATGCTGGCGCAGAATATCGCTGAGGCGGAGGCCGGTATTTCGAAATTGGTCCAGAAAATTATGCAAATGGCATAATCTAGAGTTGTGGTTTCTGATCGGCGGTTCCCTTTTCGATCCACGATCCACGATCCACGATTCACGTTTTAGTGGCTGTTCCTTTATCTCAAGGTCTGCGGGTCTTTTCGTACATCATGGGGCAGAAGCTCAAAGGGGTAAGACGCTATCCCCTCGTGCTGATGCTTGAGCCCCTTTTTCGGTGCAATCTCGAATGCAAGGGGTGCGGGAAAATCCAGTTTCCGGAAGAAACGCTTCAGAAACGGCTGTCGGTCGAGGAGTGTCTTCAGTCAGCCGAGGAGTGCGGCGCCCCGATGGTCTCGCTCCCCGGCGGCGAACCGCTTATCCATCCGGAAATCGATCAGATTGTTGAAGGGCTTATCAAACAAAAGCGCTATATTTACCTCTGCACCAACGCCATCCTGCTGGAAAGAAAACTCGATCTGTTTCGTCCTTCCAGATACTTGACCTTCAGCATCCATCTCGACGGCCTCAAACATGTCCACGACGAAATGGTCTCGCGGGAGGGGATTTTCGATGTGGCCGTCAAGGCGATCAAGGCGGCAAAGGAAAAGGGGTTCCGCGTGACCACCAATTCCACCCTTTTCGACGGTGAAAATCCGGAGGATGTCCGCAAGTTTTTTGATTTTGCGATGGAACTCGGCGTGGAAGGGATGATGGTCTCGCCGGGGTATCAGTATGAGAAGGCCCCCGACCAGACGCATTTTTTGCGCCGCGAACGGGCACGGGGGTTTTTCAGCAAGGTGTTGTCCAATCCCAAAAAGACATGGAGGTTCAACCAATCGCCGCTCTTTCTCGATTTTCTGATGGGAAAAATCGAATACCGGTGCACCCCGTGGGGAAACCCCACCCGCAATGTCTTTGGCTGGCAAAAGCCGTGCTATCTCCTCGGCGAAGGGTACGCCAAAACATTCAAAGAGCTGATGGAAACAACCGAGTGGGAAAAATACGGAACCGGCAACCACCCCAAATGCGCCGACTGTATGGTCCACTGCGGATACGAGCCGACTGCCGTCATCGATACCTTCTCTTCCTTCAAAAAATTCCTCTATACCGCCCGCGCGTCGGTATAGCTGTCGGCTGTTTGGTGAGTTATAATCGATTCGTCAGGAGGAGATAAATCATGACCCCGATGATCACGCCCCCCACGGGTCCCGCGATTTGCGTGCCGATAAGGACAATCCGCCAGTAGGTTTTTGTTTCTTTCCGGATCCGCTTAAGCCCGAAATACTGGGCCAGAAGAGTGATGATCAGACCGACGGGGATCATCACCGCCGGGCCGGTCCAATCGTCCGGCCGGGCGAAAAAATAGGCAATGGAGTAAAAAAGAAGAGCAGGGCCGATCAGGTGCAGGACAACAAAAAGCTTCACAAGAAGCTTATATCTCACATTCGCCGGAGGCATCCACTGTTTTCTGATTCGCTTTGATCCCAAAAAAAGGGTATACATGATTTTGCGTGATGCACGATATAAAGTCCTTCAGACGCGCCACCATCATCGCCTTTCTTTTCAACGGTAGCGCCTCCCTTGCCATGCTTTTTCTCATCCGCCCCGGGCTGGGGCTGGACGGCCATTTCGAGGCGCAAACGGCCTATCTTCGCGACTTTTATTGGCTCTGGGTTTTTGGCTGGCTCGTCTGGATCGCGGCGGCGGTGGCGCTTATCTACTTTTTTGTCGCCTGGGGATTTTTTGTCGATGCGCCTTCAAGTCGTCCGCTGATTGTTTTTGGCGTTCTACTGGCGGCGATGGGGTTGGTGCCCGACACCATTGCCGACGTGATGTATATCGCCGTCATTCCCAAATGGGCCGCCCTGCAGAATATTCCCACCGAGGCGGGGGGAACGTTCGTCCATCAGATGACGGCGTGGGCCCGCTTGTCCGAACTGCTGACCGGCTTTTTGGGAAACGGGCTGTACAGTGTCGGCGGGCTTGTCCTTAACATCGTTACGCTCCAAAGCGCGACGGTTTCCAAAAGCTGGGCCAAGGGGGGGCTCGTTGTCTGGTTTCTGGGTCTTGCTCTCTCGGTCGTTACTTTATTGAAATACAAAATGGCGATGGTCATCGTCACAGGGGCGCTCATGACGGCATTTCTTTTGTGGCTTTTTTGTCTTGCCTTTCTCATGAAAGGTAAAAAATGAGCTATCTTGTTTACAAGCTCATCCACGTTGTCGCTGTCGTTCTCTGGCTTGGCCCCTCCCTCGGCGCCTACTGGTTCTTGTTGAAGGCCCATCGCGAAAAATCGTCCGTTCCTCTGGTGTGGGTCGAAAAAAATTACGAGCAGGTGCTTATCGTCGAGCATGTTGCATTTCTTTTTCTCCTGGCCAGCGGCGTTGCCATGGTCGAAAAGATGGGTTGGCATGTCATCGATCAACCCTGGTTTTCCAAAAAGCTGATGCTGGTTGGGTTGGTTGTGCTGATTGAAATCGTGGACATCTGGATTTCGCACTATCTCTACCGAAAGGCCCGTCGTTTGGGAGACAACATTAAAAATCCGGTTTGGCAAAAATTCTTGAGGCGCCGGAAGATTTTTTACCGCTGGATTATTCCGATGCTGGCCCTCATTATCCCCGCCATTTTCTACTTTGCCGTAGTAAAGCCTTTTTGAATGTCACGTTACTTTCACTTCATTTTCCCCGCAACTTTTTTTGCGTTTCAGCCGATAAGGGAGTATTCGCAAAAGGAACCCATGCCTGATTCATGCAACATCTCCGGCCGTTTCCCTTCCCTTTATTTCTCCGATCGTCCGGAAGACCACGTCGATGAATCCCTCCGGTCGTGCGTGGATGAAACGATCAACAATGCCGCCGAGGCGATTGCACGCCCGCATGTCACGGACGCCGATTTTCGTCTTCCAAAAAAAATCCCCGACGTGGAATGGAAAGGACATCCGTTAATCCATTTGGGAGACTGGGGGACAGGAAGGGGAGCCGCTGTCCCGGAAAAGACGCAGACCAAAGGCCCCGTTCGAGTCGATCGTTTCGAAACGCCCATCTTAATCCAAACGGATGATCCGCTGGTCATTCACCTGGAACTCCCCCATTGGTTCGACTACCGCATCCAGATCGACCTCGGCACGCTTGAATTTCCTCCCAACATCCAGGAAGACGCACTGATCCTGAATTCCGGCGCCTTTATCGAATCAAAAGGGGGGCGGCTGATTCTTTCGCTCGATTCCGATTCGGCGTTTGTCCAAAAATCGAATTACGAAATCCCGATCCGCGGCATTCGTATTGACAACGGCCATCCTGTCCTGATTTTCGATGTCCCGAATATCCACAGCTCCTGGTTTCCGGATTTTCTCGACCGGTTTTGCAGTGACGTCCTGCAGGAAGGGGTCGATTTTTTATCGGGGAGGCAGGAAGATCTATTCGACTCGGGCATCAATTCCATCTTTGCCTGGCGTTTGGGGCCGGAGCTTCATCGCATTCCCGCGCTGGAAAAACTGACGGACGAAAAGGGGGCCTTCAGGGAGAAAATTCCGCTTGATGAAATCAGACAGCTGATCCCCGATTTGAGGGATTCGTACAACCGGGAAAAGATCATCGGGCCGAAAGAAAAGGGGGAAGAAAAAAAGAAGGGAGACACCGGCTCAAAAATCGCCCGGTTTTTGGCGGAGCATGCGCGTTTCGATTCGGAGGTTCACTCATATGCCCTGGCGTCCGATATCGACACCGAGTTCATGATTCGATTGGGGGGGCGTGAAGTCGCCGTCTCCATCAACGATGCACAAATCTTTTTCGACTGGAATGCCCCCACCAATTATGAACTTCGCGGTATTATTCCGGTCACGCAAATTAAAATTGAAGGGGAGGGTGTGATGGAATTCTCCGGCGAGATCCAATTCCGGTTCAATACCGAAACGAAAAAATTGTCCGCCGAAATAGTGTTTCACGCCGATGGTCTTGAAGTCGCCCAAGAGGGGAAAGTGGCGGTGGAATTTTATTTCCCCGACTGGGAATCCGATTCCACCGATTTCAAGGGGATGATCGATAAGGTGAGCGCCCGCGTGCTGGCGGAGGCGTTGCGCGATGACGGCGCCTTGACGCAGTTCATTGCCGATATCGATCAGGGGGAAAAAGGGATGACGGTCAATCTCACGGGAGGCTATCGCAATGTTGACAAGGGTCTCGAGGTGGGGGCATTTGATTTTCTGGCCGATATCCCGTTGTCATTCGATTCGTTTTCTGCCGCTCCGTTCCTGTTTGAGGCACAGACAAAAAACGGATCGGCGCGGGGGGCGGCGGACGATCTCATCGCCCGGTACAACCGGGACACGAAGGAAATTTCTTCGACATTCGATCTGACGGATGTCAAGGCGTCGCGGGGCGATCTCTTTTCTTTTATCCACGGTCTGGGGGGGGAGGTTCGCTATCGCGACGGCAAAGCCTCGGCCGATCTTCAAGTCACCGGCGCTTTTTTAAGCGCCGAGATGAACGGAAAAAAATATTCTTTCACCTTCACGGGGAATCTCTCGGCCGCCGACAACTTGAATGACAAATCGGTTCCCGTCGACAGACTCAATATGAACGGCCGGTTTGCCGCCTACGACGGAAAACCGGAGACGAAGGCGCTGATCGCGCTGATCGAACAGGCTCATGCGCGGGTTGGTCTGGAAGGGTTTGATTGGAACTCTGCCTCCTCGCGCCCCGATCAACTGACGGGGAAACTGAAAGTCGATTTAAACGGTGTGAAAGCCGATCGTTATCTGGCCTCCCTCACGCCGGCGAATCGGAAACTTGTCCAAAAATGGCTGGCGCAAGAGCCGGTCGCTTTTTCGCTGGATATCGACTGGATACCCCATGAATCAACCATCCCACCCTTTACCCCTCTTGATCTGGACGATGGATTCAATCCGGAGGATTTGGGCGATATCTTTGAAGAGGCCGGGGAGACAACCCCGTCCGGTTTTGAGGAGGCAAAGATCGACTCGCCCGCCGATCTCATCAAACCGGCGGCCGAGGCGTTGCTCTCGGCCGAGGAGGGGCTGATTACAATCACAAAGGAGAAATACAACCGCGATTATTTTAAAAAGTGGCGGAAAAAAAGCCCTCTCTGCAAAGATTTGGCCCGCAACGGATGGGTTGAAAAAACCCAGCGCCGGATGCAAAAACGACACGAAGGGCTCCTCCTTTTCGGCGGCAAAGGGGGTTCGTATCCTGCAAAGTCGGGATGGTTCGATTATCATTTTGCCAAAAACACGAGCGTCGATTTCGATTTTAACTATGAAAAGGATGAACCCCCGGATGGTTTTGGAAAAATCCGGAATGTCGATGTCCACTTTTCGGAGAATGTCTGCGTTCGTCTCTTCGGGTTTGTCCCTGTCGCGGCCATCAACGGTTTTTATTTCGATCTGGCCTCCGGCGAAATTTTTGTCGACATCTCCCCCTGGCCCGATTCGTGGACGCGGAAAAAGGCCACGGAGTTTGCCTGGAAAAAAACGCCGGGGGAACTGCGCGAACTCCTCATACAGCACGGCTTCGACGAAAAATATCCGCGCGATCTGGAGGTCTGGTTTAAGGTGATTTCGGATCTCGATTTTGAGAAGTTGATTCAATCGGCCGGGGACGGCAAATCTCCCTTGGATTCCGCCAGTCGGGCTCCGACCGCCAGTCGGGCTCCGACCGCCCCGTCTTCCGGTTCGGATAAACCTGATTTACTGGTTGGGTCTGCAAAGAAGAACAGCCTTGAAGGAACCCCTCCTCTTTCCCCGAAAGATCTGACGTCTCTGCATATCGACACAAAGCTCGATCCTGACGGCGAATACAATCTGGGTTTTGCCAAAATCCGGTTCGAATGTCTGGAAGAGGCCTGTCCCTTTCATGGCGATCACGGTAATCCGGATCTGAACCGGCTTGTCGCCGACTTCGATTACGCGAACAAAACGGTTCGGCTCGATTTTCCCCTGGTGGAACGGCTGGTGATTGAAGCGGGGGATCAGCAGTTGATTCTGGAAGAGGGTTCGGCAGAGGGACTTGCGTTCAAGATGACGGATGAAAACCGTTTTACAATGACCGCCGCAAAACTGGGGATCAGGACAATCGAATATGCCGATCTTTCGGAAGAGGGCCCCTCGTACATGCTTCACTCGGCTCAAAAAAACATCTTTTCAGGCCTTTCCGGCGGCCTGGAGAAAAATGAAGAAGGAAAGTGGGGGCTCGGGATTGGGTTTGCTTTTAATCCGTCGGACGCGCTGGAGGTTCATGTCTTCAACCGGGAAAAGGGGAAAAAAGAAGGGGAACAGGGGCGGTTGATGGAACGGTATGTTCTGCTCGAAAATGCGGCGGGGGTAGAGGGGCGCATGGATTCGGCGCTGGTTCTTGCAACCGGCGGGAATGGAGATGTCGGCCTCGTCCGGTGGGGAATCGGCCTGAAAATCCCGCAGGCCACGGTGACCCTTGGGGTCGCGGACAGAGGGAATGTGTCCATGCGTCAGATCGCCTCGAGACATCACGGTGCATTAAAGGGGGCAACTCATGCCAAAGGATTTGATGTGGCGTTTCATTTTTCCGACGGATCAGCCGAAATCGGCTACCAAAAGGGCGTGGATAATTCAAACAACTCAAGGCCATCCGCCCATTTTACGGGGCGGGTTGCCATCGATACCGACACCCCCTTTGCAACCGTTCAACCTCTTGGCCCGGGAGTGACGGCGCGCCTTCAATCGAAAAAAATCGCCGCAGACTTTTTAGGCGAGGTTAAACTGCACGGCGATCTGTTGTCGGTAAAACCCCTGCAGAGGACGGGAGAGGCGGAGGCAGAGCCGATCCGGATGGAGTTAAGCGGCGCCGGGGAGCTGACCGTTGATTCCAGTTTGATGGTGAACAGGAGGGGGCAATCGCTCCTGCCGCCGGGCGCTCCCGGCATCAACGGGATGGCGCAGTTTGACGAGGCGGAAATCGACCTGCTGGTCAATCAATTTGAAGTTATCCTCGCCCCGAACTTAAAAAGGCCGGGGGAGATCAAACCCCAACTGAAGGGGCTCGATCTGGTGGATGGAACGGTGACGATCAAGAAAGGGAGATCGGACTTCATGTGGACCGAAGGGGGACTCGAATATTACCGGAACATCTGGAAAGACATCGGCGGTTCCACCGTGCATGTCAGCCATTTCGACGCGACGCTGATTACCGACAAGGATTTCTTTGCGCGCGGCCTGTTTGCCCTCGATCTGCGCGACAATGCCTCGGATAACCATATCACGACACGCCTCGATTTTTCGGAGGGGAAAAAGGATGAGCCGTTTGTCAACATCTCCCTCGAAGACCCCGCACGCCAAAACAGTCTCGCCTTCCAATTCGGGAAGGAGAGGCAGTAATCAATTCTTCAGCCGTCAATAGTGGAACGCAAAAAAGTAATTGTCATAATAATAACGGATGCAGTGCATCATAAAATGCATCGTGTTCCGGTTTAATCTGGACAAAGAAAAATCCGGGGCGGATAATTCTTTTCAAATTCGACCAACCCATTTGAGTTGAACAGTCCAATAGCAAGAAAAGTGGAAGTTGCGTCCTGTTGAAGTGACGGTGATGTTTTTTTGGGGTCAGCCAAAAAAATCATGTCGCGCGAAATTTCACAGGAGCCGTCTTACCAGTTCCTCGTTGATCCGACACCGGACAATCCGTTTTCCAAGTCCGATTATCTCGACGCCGCCAACAATGATTCGGTCTACCTCCGCAACGATTATCCTTTCGAGTGGGTGGAAGACGATCTGACCGCCCTCTTTCCCGACAAACTCCCCAAAGACTGGGCAGAGAAATATTTTCACTGGTGGATGGAGCAAAGAAGAATGGAGGTCATCGATGTGGACCCCTCATTCTACGAGGCGGTCAACCGGGAACAATGGAACGGCGACTGGGCGCTTCGCTCGCCATATCGGGTAAATGCCGTGCGGGTCACCCTCGGCAAGACAACGGCATGGCTGAAAAAAAGGGAATTTGAAGAGATCGTCCGGGTGGAAGGTTTTTATCCCCTGGGCGGCCTTGCCGTCAATTCATGGGACGAAATTCTCGAGATTGCCGCCACCGCTCCCGCACTGCTGGACAAAATAAGCCTCGGACCGCCTCATTCCATCACACAGGAGAAGATAGACCTCTACTTAAAACAGATGGAAAGAGAGCTAAGCCGCGTCGCCGATCCTCCGGAAGGTTTCTTGCGGTCGGCCTCGCTCCCGCAGGGGGAGATGCAGTTGAAGGTACGGACCCAGCGGGCCGAACGGGTGAAATTGTCCGCCGGAGGCGGATGGGTAGCGCTCGATTACGAGGCGGGGGCGACCGTTCAGGGTTACTTCAATCTTCAGGCCGGCCGGGCCGCCGTGCCCGATGGGACATATCTTTTTTCATTTAAAGGCGTTTCGATCTCGTTAAGGCCGGAACAGATTGTCGATCTGATTCAAAAACGGGACGGCGCCGGTTTTTCGCCCCTTTTGTCCAAAATCAGTTCGGTTGTAAAGGCGGTGGTGGGAGACACCAAAGATTACTACCGTCTCCCCGCCGTCGGCATAATTGTCTCCGGCGGCAGACCCCAACTGGAAATCGATCTCGCCTCGCATCCCTTGATCAGAAAGACCTTGAACCTTCCTCCCGACAAAGACTCTCATATCCTGCTTCATATCGACTTGAGTCTGGCCGGCGATTTTGGGGCCCCCGGCTTTGCAGGCGATTGGGTTGGAGATCCATCGGTGCGTTTTCAGAGCGACCTCAATTCGGACCTCCTTTTAAAAATGGCGGAAGAAATTATGCAGTCGGTTCAACAGAGCGGCGGGGGGGGCGGTCTGTTCGCGTCGATTCTTCCTTCCTCTTACAGTGGGGAGATAAAACTCCGTTCTGTAAACGGCGGCTATGTGCTCGATCTCCCCCATCCCCTGCTGGGAGAAGAGGCGAAGGTTGCGGGGGGTGCTTTAAAACTCGATTTCGACTCGCGCGGCATCACCTCCGCCGAAGGGCGTCTGCCGGTTTATTTTTTGCGCAACGCCGGGGATGAGGAAGGGCGCACCGCCTCGGCCACCGTCGATTTCCGCGTGGCCGACGACGAGACGGGGCGGTACAGGGGATGGCTGGAGGTCCATTCGGATGAACTGCCGGCCTTTATCGGCGGCGCCTCGGGTTCCGCCGAGGCGAATGTCTTTTTTTCGGATCTTGAATTGAACCGCGGCGCCACCGGTTTGAACGACCTCATCGGCCGGATGGTCAATGAGTTTGAGGTGCGGATGACCCAAAACGGGAGCGAGTCGGTGCTGGTGCAGGGGGGCGGCATTTACACGCATGAGGACACCCAGGTCTATCTCTCCGGAGACGGGAATGTCCTCTCTCTCCCCGGCGTTTCCGTCGATCGAAACCCTGTGGCCGTTTCGTGGAACGGCGTGCCGGGCGTTCCGGGGAAAAATTTTGAATTAAGCGGCTTTTCGTTCGAGTTGATGGAGGGGGTCAGGTTTGAAATCGAGGATGTCGTCGGGAGTTATGCAAAAAATTCGGATGAAACGATCGCAAACGTAAAGGGGGTTTTTCAGTTTACGGCCGATGGCCCGTTTGTCGCCGAAAGGCGGGTGATCTATGAAGGGGAAATCGTCTGGAACCCGAAACAGCAGACCTTTACCATTGCCGATCTCGATATCCCCCTCCCCGATCTGGCGCTCGCCTTCAGGCAGGGTGATGAAAAATTTCCCTTTGTCTTTTCGGGAGAACTGACGGGAACAATTCAGGCCGATCTTCGCCGGAGTTCCGTCACCGGGCCTTTCGCCTTAAGCGGAGATCTTTTTTATGACGCCGACATCCGTGAGTCGGGGATGTTGATCCTCCCCCAATGGCTTCGGGTCAAAGGGCCCTTCTTGGCCGGCGCCTCTTACCGGGGGGTTGTCTATCGCCCCGGCGAACGCCATCAGTTGAAAGAGGCGGGGGAGGTTGTTCAAAACAGTGGGAATACAAACCGGGTCCGGTCGATTAAGGGGGTTGAATTTCAGGTCAACTCCCTTCGCCGCGACAAGGGTGGCGCGGTGTTGGCCGATCTGCAGATCAACCTCGACGGGATCCATCTCTTGTCCGAGGAGATGATCCCCCCTTATTCCGCCAAAGTGGAATTTGAAGCGGAAACGGCGGATGGCAAAAACGGGGAAGATTCCCCTTCGGGGCTTGTTGTCCGTTCGCGGCCGTTTGGCCTGAACGATGAAGACACTCATCTTGACCGGTACGGATTGGATAACGAAAAGGCCGAGATGATGCGGGATATCATCCATAACAGCGAGGAGGCGAATTTTTCCCTGACCGGTTTCAAAATCAAAAATACGGGATCGCCGTTTTTTTACGTCCCTCACAATGCCGTGCCGCGGATTGATGTGCGGGTGCGAAACGGACTGATTGACCGCTTCCACTTGTATTTCTCACAGCCGGTCGGCATTCCCCCCGTAATCCGAGGAGTCTATTTCGACAAATGGGCGGGAAAATTCCGCCTCGATTGGCTCAACCACGGGGACGGTGAAAGACGGATTGTAAACGGCAATGAACCCGAAATCACCAAAATGCTTTTCGGCCTCATCCCCCTTCCCGAGGAGGAGATTGACCGTTTGGCGTCGAGGGCCGCCTTGGACCCCGATTTTGTCACCGATGACGCCTCCGTCTGGCTTGAATTTTTCATTTCAACGCTCGTGGCGCTGGACAGGGATGCGTTCCGTCGGCGGGAAAAGCCAAAAGAGGGTTATCCCGTGTAAATGGATCGGGCAAAGCTGTTTATCGACTCTCTCCGGCTAAAACCGGGGACGGCCCTTT
>JACPFC010000038.1 GCA_016183175.1 Deltaproteobacteria bacterium | reverse complement strand
GGCGGAAGAAGTGGGGGCGCTGGTTTATGGGGTGGATGCCGATCTGTCGGCCGTGGCGTGGTGCCAGGCGAATATCAAAGGGCATTTTGCCGCACGGGACGCCGCACAGCCCCTGGAGGTTTACAATTGGGTGAATGAAATGACGCGCGGTGCGCTGGCGGATATGGCGGTCAATTCCGCAAGCTGTGATGGGACGGAAATGAGCAGTGTCGTCTCCTTGAGAGATGGCGGCAAGGCCCTCTTTTTCGGGATGCGGACGTCGTTTCAAAAAACGGTTCTGGGCGCCGAAGGGATCGGCAAGGATGTAATATTGTTGATGGGAAGCGGCTATGTGCCGGGACACGCGGAGCTGATGTTGAATCTGCTCCGGAGCCACAAGCCGCTTAAACGGTGGTTTGAAGAAAAATATGGGTAAAATTCCAAATGTCAAAGTTCAAATGTCAAAGGAATGTCAAATGTCAAATTTCAAAATTTGTCATTGGTGTTTGTTTTTTCATTTGAAATTTGGAATTTGAACTTTGGAATTCGCCAAAGTATGAATCACACCGAGACTATTCAATCAGTGGTCAAGCTGACAAAGGCGAAGGTTCCCGCAAAGTTTCCCTGGCAACGCTTCAAAAAATGGGCTGGAGTCACTCCCGAACAGTGGAACGACTGGCAGTGGCAGTATCATAATCTCGTCACCCAACCTGCGGAGTTTGCCGATCTTTTTCCGGAATTCGCGGACGAGGTCGAAGAAATCCGTTCCACCCTGGGGAAATACAAATTCGCCTCGACCCCCTACTATCTTTCGCTCATCGACCCGAAGAATCCGGAGGACCCCGTCAAACTCCAGGCGGTCCCCTCGCGTCTCGAGATGCACCTCGAGCCGGGGATCGATCTGCGCGATCCGCTGGCTGAAGACCGCGATATGCCGGTGCCGGGGCTGGTGCACCGCTATCCCGACCGGGTTCTTTTTCTCATCACCGAAATCTGCACGGTCTATTGCCGGTTCTGCACCCGAAGGAGGGTCATTCTGGAAAAGGAAAGCCACATCGAGCGGCAGATCGACACGAATATCGGTTATATCCGCAAGCACCCCGAAATCCATGACGTCATCATCTCCGGCGGCGACGCGCTGGTGGTCGGCGAGAGTCTTTTGGAGAGGGTTTTAAAGGGCTTGAGGGCCATTCCCCATGTCTATGTCATCCGCGTCGGCTCTCGCATTCCGCCGGTCTGCCCCATGCGGATCACCGAGGGCCTCGTTTCCATGCTCAAAAAATACCAGCCCCTCTACTTCATGACCCATTTCAACCACCCCTTTGAGATCACCGAAGAGGCAAAAAAAGCTTGTGCCCTCCTTGTGGACAATGGTATTCCGGTTTTGAACCAGACGGTTTTGTTAAGAAAAATAAACAGTTGTCCCTTCATCATGCGGAGACTGTGCTACGATTTAATCCGCATGAGGGTCAAACCGTATTACCTGTATCAATGCGACCTTTCCGAAGGGATCAGCCATTTTCGAACGCCCGTGTCGAAGGGGATTGAAATCATGGAGTCCCTGCGCGGGCATATCTCGGGTTTGGCCGTTCCGACCTATGTGATCGACGCCCCCGGCGGCGGGGGGAAGGTTCCCCTCGGACCGAATTATCTGTTGAGCCAGGGGGATCGCAAAACGGTCGTGAGAAATTATGCGGGGAAGCTTTCGGTCTATACTGAACCGCACGAGACCGACTGCTCCTGCTCCACAACCGAAGAGATCAAATCGAAACTGAAGGCTGGTCCGTCGACGGGAATCTCGCATCTTTTGAGCGATGGCTAAACTCAATCTCGATCGCGATAAAGTAGACCGTTGCCGGGAACTGGCGGACGGCCTCATTCATCCCATACAAAAATACATCGAACTCCATTCCACCGTGTCGGTGGAGCGTGCGGTGTTGCGTCTCCTGGGGCTTGAAGAATCCTGTGACATGCCGGACGGCATCAAAATGCCTCTGGCGAATCTGGTTGTCGAAAAGCTCGACCGCCAAAAACTCTCGATGGGGGTGGCGCCCTGGATCGGCGCGGCGCTCGCCGACCAGCCGAAGCTGACCCTCCACAAACTGGCGCAAAAGATTGCGGAGGGGTCCGTCAATCTCAACAACTATTCCGAGCCGAATCCCGACTCCGTGCGCAAGGTGATCGACCCGCTTGTGGGGGAGGCGGCCAAACGGGTGGACCGGTCGCGCCAGTCGAAAGACTATCTGCGGAACAAGTTTGCCCGCATACATCCTCCGCTTCGGTACGTCATTGTCGCCACGGGGAACATCCACGAGGATGTAAAACAGGCGGTCGCCGCCGCCCGCAAAGGGGCCGACGTGATTGCCGTCATCCGCTCCACGGCGCAGAGCCTGCTTGACTATGTTCCGCACGGGGCCACCACCGAGGGCTTCGGGGGCACCTACGCCACGCAGGAGAATTTCCGGATCATGCGCAAGGCGTTGAACGACGTATCGTACGAACTGAAGCGCTATATTCGCCTCTGCAACTATTCCTCGGGCCTCTGTATGCCTGAAATTGCGGTGATGGGGGCCTTCGAAGACCTCGATTTCCTTCTGAACGATTCGTTTTACGGAATTCTCTTTCGCGACATCAACATGAAGCGGACGTTTGTCGATCAGCATTTTTCCCGCACCGTCATCGCCCGTGCCGGCATTGTCATCAACACCGGAGAGGACAATTATCTCACCACCGCCGAGGCCTACTACAACCACCATCAGGTGCTCGCCTCGCATTTTATCAACGAACAGTTCGCCAAACAGGCTGGCCTGAAGGAAGAACAGATCGGTTTGGGGCACGCCTTCGAAATCGATCCTTCCATCGAGGACTCATTTATCTATGAGCTTGCCATGGCCCAGCTGGTGCGCGATATTTTTCCGCGCCATCCCATCAAATACATGCCCCCCACACGCCACATGACCGGCAATATTTTTCAGGGGCATGTCCTCGATACGCTGTTTAATCTGGCGGGGGCCGCCACCAACCAGCAGATCCAGCTTTTGGGGATGCCCACCGAGGCGATCCATAATCCTCTTCTTCAGGATCGGCACTTGAGCCTTCAGAACGCCAACTATGTTTTTCACTCCGCCAGCTCTCTGGCCGATGAAATCCAGTTCAACCCAAACGGGAGGCTGGTCCGCCGGGCACGGACGGTGCTTGATAATACGCTCGATTATCTGGAAAAAATCCGCCAAATCGGTTTGATGGAGGCGATTGAACAGGGGATGTTCGCCAACATGCCCCGCGCCCGCGACGGCGGCAAGGGTTTGGAAGGGGTGTTTCAGAAGTCGCGGCGATATTACAATCCGTTTTTGGAATCTGCCGTGGCGCCCCGGAACGAGGGGAGAAGATAATATGATGAAAGCCTACGGCGACCATGAAAATGACGGAATGGTCCAGTTGAGTTTTACCCTTCCCGTTTCTGCATCTCCGGAGGCGCGCGAGGCGGCAATCCAGTTGGCGAAAAAAATGGGTTTTGAACGGGTCCTGGTTGCCTCCATGGAGGCCATCGATTCCAATTTTACTTTTTTTGTCGTCTACGGCACAACGGACCATTCCATCGATTTTTCCTCCATCGTTGTTCCCAAACTGGAAAATCCGCTGATGAATTTCAATGAAGTCAACGAATTCATCAAATCACGCATCGGCCGGAAACTGGTTTTTGTCGGCGGTTGCATTGGCTATGACGCGCATACAGTCGGGATTGACGCGCTTTTTAATCCCAAGGGGGTGGCGCACGATTGGGGGTTCGAGCGGTATCCGTGGCTTTCGGCCCACAATTTGCGGGCCCAGGTTTCATGCGAGGAATTTGTAAAAAAGATTGTGGAGTTGAAGGCCGATGCGGTGTTGGTTTCGCGCATCGTCACCCAGGGGGATGAGCATGTGGGGGAATTTAAAAAGTTGATCGACAAATTGAAGCAAATCCCCGAGGTTCAACCGCATCTGATAAAAATCTGCGGCGGCCCGCGCGTGACGCATCAGGAAGGTTTAAGCTGGGGATATGATGCGGGATTTGGCCCCGGCACAAAACCTTCCGAGGTGGCAAATTTTATTGTGCATGAATTGGTGAAGAGGGGGGTGAAATGAAAAAATTTCCTTCGGTTACTCTGCGAACCCGCATCTCAGATGCCGATGCCCACTATGCGGGGGGCCTGGCCAGCGGTGCAAAAGTGATGGAGCTTTTTGGCGATGTGGCCACCGAGTTGCTGATCCGTCACGACGGCGATGAAGGACTCTTTCGCGCCTATCAAAGTGTCGAATTTCTGGCCCCCGTGAAGGCGGGGGATTTTATCGAGGCTACAGGCCGGATTCTCCGTGTCGGCAATACATCGCGGGAGATGGCCTTTGAGGGGGTCAAGGTGATCGAGCGGTCTGGTGCTTCCTCCCGCGCCCGCGTGTTGAAAAAACCGCTCTTGGTGGCCCGCGCCCGCGGCACCTGCGTGGTCAAAAAATGAGCGACCCCTTAATCATCACCGTTGCCGGCATCGGCGCCGAACTCACCAAAGAAAATACCCCCTTCCTTCCCGTGACCCCCGATGAAATTGTCGACGAAGCGGTCCGTGTCTTCAACCTTGGTGCACGGATTTTCCACCTCCATGTGCGTGACGATCAGGGAAAACCGACCTGCGATCCGAGGCGGATCAAGCCGATCATCGACCGAATTCGCAAAAAAGTTCCGATGATTCTCCAGGTCTCCACCGGCGGGGCCATCGGCGATACGATTGAAGACCGCCTCAAGACGCTCGATACCGGACCGGAGATGGGATCTCTCACCCTCGGCTCCGTCAATTTTGGAAACGATGTCTTTGTGAATACCATTCCCATCATCACGGCGCTGGCCCAAAAAATGCTCGAAAAGAAGATCAAGCCGGAGCTTGAAATCTTCGATGCGGCGATGATGGAGGAGGCCTCGGCCCTGTTAAAAAAGGGGCTGATTAAAGCGCCGCTTCATATTAATATCATCCTTGGGGGGCCGGGTTGGCTTGAGGCAACGGTGGAGAATCTGGAATTCATCCTGAAGAAAATGCCGGCCGGCTCCTCCTGGTCGGCCTCGGGCGTGGGAAGGGGGCAATTGCCGATGATCGACTATGCCATCTCCCACGGGGGCCATGTGCGAACGGGGCTGGAAGACAACATTTATCTGTCTAAGGGGGTCTTGGCAAAGGGGAATGCCGAATTAGTGGAACAGGCGCTGGAGTTGGCGAAGAAATACAAACGGCGAATTGCAACACCCGAAGAGGCTAGAAAAATTTTGGGGTTAAAATAAAATATAAGTGAGCAATCCGGCTTTGCCGGTTGCGAACGCGGGGTTTGGGGCCATTTGAGGCCCGAAATATATCAACGCGAGTAGCATCAAACGGGCCGAAAGGGCCCCAAATATTATGTCAGGCATCGGTGTTATTCTTAATCCGTACTCCAAAAAGTACAAAAAGAATCCCGAGCGGATGAAGAGGATGGGATTTATCGTGGGGGACAAGGCCTCGTGCAAGGAAACCGAGGATCTGCACGACCTTCGGCGTGTGGCCGACGAATTCAAGTCGCGCGACATCGATATTCTGGCCATCTCCGGCGGCGACGGGACCAACCACTGCACATTGACGACATTTATCCAGGTCTACGGCGACAAGCCGCTCCCGAAAATTGTCTTTCTCCGCGGCGGCACGCTCAACACCGTGGCGGGGTCGCTTAAAATTTACGGAACGCCCGAAAAAATCTTGAGCAATCTGCTCATCCGCTACCACGAAGACCTCCCTTTTGAAACCAAACAGGTGATGCTCACCAAAATCAATGATGAATACGGGTTCATTTTCGGGATGGGGGTCATCTACAATTTTATGGACGATTATTACCGTCATGGGGACTTAAACCCCCTCATTGCGGCGGGCACTCTGGTTAAATCCATCGGCTCGGCCCTCATCAACGGAAAATTTGCGCGGCGGATGTTCGACCGTTTTGACGCGGAGGTTACGGTCAACGGGAAAAGGTGGCCTTTTGCCAACTATGTGGCTGTCTACACCGGTTCCATCAACCAGCTGGGGCTTAACTTCAGGGTTTATCACTATGTGGAAAAAAATCCGGGGAAGTTCCACGCAGTGGGCTTTTCGCTTCCGCCTCGCAACATCCTTCCTTACGTTCCCCTTATGGCTCTGGGAAAACCGTGCAGATGCCCCAATATGCTGGAAGAGCCGGCTGTCGAGATGGTCATCCGGCTTAAAAAACCGCTCCCCTACACCATCGACGGCGACATGAAGCCGCCTCTTGATACCTTTCATGTCACGTCCGGCCCGACGTTGACGGTTTTAAACCCAACAGCGACATGACCTTTTTCAAATCCTCCCAGACCGCCCGTTTCATGTTGGGGTTTCGGAGCAAAAAGGCGGGGTGATAGGTGGGCATGATTTTGGCCTCGCCGTAGTCGTGAAATTCTCCGCGCAATTTGGTGATGGGGATTTCGGTCTGTAGCAAAGTCTGCGCGGCAAACTTTCCGAGACAAACGATCACTTTTGGCTGAATGATGTCGATCTGCTTTTTTAGAAACGGAATGCAGGTGGCGATTTCAATCGGTTCGGGGTTGCGGTTCCCCGGCGGGCGGCATTTGACAATGTTGGCGATGTAGACATCGCCTCTTTTTAGCCCCATTGCCTCTATCATCCGGGTCAGCAACTGTCCCGCCCGGCCGACAAACGGCTCCCCCTGCAAATCTTCGTCCGCCCCCGGCCCTTCCCCCACAAACATCAGTTCGGCATTCGGGTTGCCAACGCCGAAGACGAGGTTGGTGCGCCCTTTGTGCAGGACGCACCGCGTGCAGTCGCCGATTTCGGCGCGGAGGGAGGAGAGGTGATGTGCTCGCTCGTCTTTGTCGGAAGAAGAAGTTGTCTCGTGGCGAACGGGTGACGCGACTGGGGGCCCCCCAGAGTCCGCCAGCAGGCCGAGCTCGGTATGCAGGCGATTTTCTCGGTGATTAAACGAGGGCGATGCCGGCGATGGGGGTGAGGAGCGGCAGGACCCGTTCGCCCAAGCAAAACCAGCAATCTCCCTCACCCCCATCTCCTGCGCGAGGTTCAGATGGAGCTTAAGCGATTCCCTGATGATGTCCCTGTTACCCGTCATGATACTTGCCTTGATGTTGTATGAGGGTTAAACTTTCTTTAAATATGCTCATCTCGTCCATTCTGGCAAGCGCCCTGATTTTGGTTCTGATGCCTCACGATGCCTTTGCGTGGGGGCCGGCAACCCATCTGGAGTACGCCCACCGGGCGCTGGCGTCACTGGCTCTTTTCCCGCCGCTTGTCCGGAAACTCCTTGTCAAATACGAGGACGATTATCTCTACGGTTCGGTGGCGGCCGACATCACCGTGGGAAAAGGGTTCACCGAGTATCTCTACAACTGCCACAACTGGCGCGTGGCGTTTGAGCTGTTTCACAAGAAGGCCGTCAAGGACCACGAAAAGGCCTTCATGCTCGGCTATCTGGTTCACCTGGCCGCCGATACGGTGGCGCACAATTTTTTTGTCCCCTTCAAGCTGATCCGGAGCTGGAGCGCCCGTTTTTTAAAGCATATCTACTGGGAGATGCGGATGGACCTCACCGTGCCCGCAAAATACTGGGACATGACGCATCATTTTTCAAAAAACAATTTTGTGGAGGACGACCGGTTGTTGCAGGGGCACCTGAAAAGGACGCTCTTTTCGTTCAACACCAACAAAAAAATTTTCAACGGTCTTTTGATCGCCCAGCGCCTGAAACACTGGCGGATCGTGGTGCAAAACATGGGCCGGCGTTCGGCCTGGAGGCTCATCGATTCGGATGTGGTGCATTACAAGAACCTTGCCCTGAAGGCGGCCGTCGATTTACTAACGCGCATCGAGGATTCGTATGTCCTCAAGGCCGATCCCACCGGCAAGCTGAAAATTCTTTACGCCCGTGATATGGTCAAGAAAATCAGGCGTACCGACAAGACGGGTGAATTAGGCCGCGAGGGAAAAGATCGGCTCTTGAACGATATTAAAAAACGGCTTGAGGCGGGGATTTACGAGCCGGTGACCCTGCCGATTATGGAGAATTATCTGAAGCATTAACAGGTTCTATAGGGCTTATTGGACTTATATGGCGGATGCTTTTTTTTCAAAAATAGTCGTTGCCTGTGACTTTTTCCCTGATGCGGAACGGACGTTGAAACAGGCGGTTTTTCTGGCGCACGCTTTTCAGTCGAAACTATTTATTGTTCATGTGTTGGAGAAGAATCCGGACGATCCGATCTGGGAGATTCTCAAGCTTCCACTCGATATGGAGATGAAGATTCAGGATCGGATTCTGGCCCCCTTAAGGGAATTTTTTCCGCGCGAACAGCCTGTCTTTGATTATGAAATCGCCGTGCGGGAGGGGGATGTCGCCATTGCCCTGACCGATTTTGCCCGGGAAAAGGGGGCGGATCTCTTGATGGTCGGCACGCGCGGCAGAACAGGGCTGGCCCATGCCCTTTTGGGGGATAACACGGAACGGATTGCCGCCCGGGCGAATTTTCCGGTCTGGATCTGCCGGGCGCCGGTGGTCGAGTCGTTAAGGGAAATTCTGGCGCCGCTTGATTTTTCGGAAGGAAACCAAACGGCGCTCGAATGGGCCGATGCCTTGGCCTGTGGTTTTGGAGCCTCATTGCATCTGATGCATGTGATGGTCCTGCCGTCCTTCGCGGTCTGGTACGGTCAGGAGGATCTGCCCGCGATTCAGAAGGCCAAAGAGGTTATTCTTGAAAAGGCCGAATCGAATCTCAAGACATGGCTGGAAAAAATCAAGAGCCCTCTGGCCGATCGAATCTGTACGGAGGGTCAGGCGGCTGACGAGATCATCAAGGCCGCCCGGGCGCGCAAGGCCGGCTTGATTGTCATGGCCACGCACGGCCATGGGAGGGGAAGGCGGCCGCATCTGGGAAAGCTGTCCACTTCACTCGTTCGTCATGCGCCCTGTTCGGTCTTGTTAATTCCGACCGGATAGGTCATAATCCGCTTTTTTCGTGAACCACTTTCAGCAAAGGAGCCATAAAATGAAAAAACTTTATTTCTTTTTGTTGTTGAGTCTGGCGGTGATTTCTTATGCGCGGATAATGGAGGCGGCAATGACGACAACCCCCAGCGGTTTGAAATATGAAGACATGCAGGCAGGAACCGGCGCCATTGCTACGTCCGGAAAGGTTGTTTCAGTCCACTACACCGGCTGGCTGGACAACAACGGGGCCAAGGGGGCCAAGTTCGACAGCTCGCTTGATCGCGGGCGTCCCTTTGAGTTTGCCCTCGGAGCCGGTCAGGTCATTAAAGGATGGGATGAAGGGGTGGCGGGCATGAAAATCGGCGGCAAACGGACGCTCGTTATTCCCGCCGCTCTCGGCTACGGAGCCTCCGGTGCGCCCCCGGTTATCCCCCCCAACGCCACGCTGATTTTTGAGGTGGAGTTGTTGGGAGTGAAGTAAGGGGCAGAGGTTCAGCCAAAACGACTCACCCCGCCACATATTTCCCCGACTTGCGCGTGCCGATGCGGCGGATGAGGCCGTAGTCGAGGAGGGGTTTTAAAAGTTTAGCCGCTCCTTGTTTGGTGACCTTGAGCACTTTCCAGAGTTCCTGTGGTGAGATGCCGCCTTTGTCCCTCAGATAATGAAGCAGTTTTTCCTGTTTTGGCGTTAATACGATTTTGCCGGCGGGAACCTGCATGGCCAGACGGTCAATGCGTTCCATAACCCGTCCCAACGTCAAGTAAATCGCCTCCGCCGAATATTCGAGCCAACCAGTTAAGTCGTCATGCGCTTTGCGGACCGCATCCAGTTGGGAATAATAGCGGGGACGGTTTTCCCAATAGACTTCATCCACGGAAAAAATATGGTGTGTATCAAATCCGCGGCGATAAAGTTCCCAAAGAGCGAGCGCCCGCCCCATGCGTCCGTTGCCGTCCCCAAAAGGATGGATCGTTTCGAAGCGATAATGGACAATGGCTGACGAAATCACGGGAGACAATTCGGCAGCTTTTTGATTCCACCATTGCAGATACTCCTCCATCAGGCTCTGCACCTGATCGGCTTTTGGCGGAAAGAACGAACCGACTCGAACGCCAAAATTGCGGTACTGCCCGGATTTCCCCTGATCCATCACGCCCTCTGCGAGAATTTTGTGGAGTTTAAACAGATCGTTATGGGTGATTATTTTCTCGTTCTGATTTTTTTCCACAAACCGCAGGGCGGCCAATTCATTTAAAATTTCACGACGTGCCCGTTCGCCCGCTTCGGGGACAGGGCGGCCCTCTTCCAAAGCGCGGACCTCTTCGAGGGTGAGGGGATTCCCTTCAATGGCCGTAGAGCTATGGGTCGTTCGTGTCCGAGCATCCCGCCTCAATACGGGAATCCAAGGCACCTCGACGGTCGCGGTGATGATTCTTTGGCGATAGGCCGCTATCTCCTCAATCACTTTAAGCAAATGGGGCGTAATCCGGAATTTGGGCTCGTAGGTCATCGGATTATTAGTCAACCATAAGTCAACTCATTGGTCAACCTCTTAAAAATCAATCAATCAATCGATCGATTGACGCAAAACCTCGCGGCAAAGACTTGCTCTACGGTTGCCGGGATTTCACGAGATGTACTGAATGCGGCCATAAAATTTTTGCGCGCTCGGAGGGATTCGAACCCCCGACCACTCGGTTCGAAGCCGAGTGCTCTAAATCCGCTGAGCTACGAGCGCATTATATCGGGGGCTTTGCCGCTGGCGCCCCCGTACCCCCAAGTTCGCTCGCGCGGAGTAAATCCGACGCTCGCTCACCGATCCACCAACACCTAAACGATTTTTCAACGACCTGCAAGGGGTTTGCCCCACCCGATACACAACCTTCCAAAAAACGCCGCTTGTCTCGGGAAGCTGTTTTGGAGTAAACCCTTCCCATTCCTCATGGACATCAACGGCATTGCCCACATTCAATTAACCGTCACTAATCTCAAGAAGAGCCTCCCATTTTACAAACAGCTCCTGGAGTTTTTCAACATGACCCGCATCTTTGAGAGCGACCAGTATTATTATGCTGTTGGCGGCAGGACAGGGGTGGCCATTTCACAGGCATCTCCCGATCAGGCAGATGAAAAGTTCGTTCAAACGCGGGTGGGGCTTCACCACTTTTGTTTCCGGCTCAGAAGCCGCGAGGATGTCGATCTACTCCACGAGTTTGTGAAAAAAACGGGGGCCAAAATTATCCGCCCGCCCATGCAGGAAGATAACTGGGCGCCGGGATATTATTCTCTCTTGTTCGAAGATCCGGACGGCATCCGCCTGGAAGCCAATTTTATTCCCGGCAAGGGGAATCTGGATCCGAAGACACAACTCCCCAAAAAATGGGATTGGTGAGGGGGGAAGTCAAGCGCCGCAAGTTTCCCGCTCCACCATGAATATGGTAAAGTATTGATTTTTCACTTTTGTCTTTCACTCCCCCACGATCTTCACCAAAACCCTTTTCTTTCTCCTCCCGTCGAATTCGCCGTAGAAGATCTGTTCCCACGGGCCGAAATCCAGCTTCCCGTTCGTCACGGCAACAACCACCTCGCGCCCCATGATCTGCCGTTTGATATGGGCATCGGCGTTATCCTCGCCGGTGTCGTTGTGGATACATAGACGATTTTAGAACGGCATGCCAAGAGTTTTCACTGGCGGCGTGATATCTTCGCTTGAGGATGTGATCGAACTGTGATTATGGGTTTGAGCATGGCCGCCTCCGAACATAAACTCGTCGTCTTCAAGGGTAAGAGCATCCGCCGAACGCTTCACCAAAATGAATGGTGGTTCGTTGTAGCCGATGTCGTGGAAGCCCTTACCGATACCCCAAACGCTTCGGACTATATCAAGAAAATGCGTAGTCGGGACGAGGAGTTAGCCAAAGGGTGGGGACAAATTGTCACCCCCCTTTCGGTGGAGACCACGGTCGCCGGGTGGTTTCAAAGGAAAACTACCTTCCTGAAAAACCGCAGAGGAAGCAGCTTGGCGGCTCCAGGCCGCAATTGAGAAAAGATTGATGGCTGGTTAAAGATTTTTTGGCGCAAGATTCAGGATTAATGAGGATTACGTGACGCCTTTGATTTTTGTCGTTATCGGCTGTTCATTCATTCAGTCACTGTTCGGAATCGGATTGCTCTTTGTTGGCACTCCTCTCCTCCTCCTTCTCGGTTATCCGTTTCAGGAGGCGCTTCTCTACTTGCTTCCCTGTTCGATGATTGTGAGTCTTTTGCAAGTCTATGAAGGCAGAAAACAACTCAATGCTTTTCGACGCTCCTTTATCCTCTTTGGCCTCCCGTTCCTGCTGATCGGTTGCCTCATCAGCTTTAACGGCATAATGCCGCCTCTCTCGCTCAAACCGATCATCGGAACACTTATCCTCGTGACTGCTCTCCTCAGGTTCTCTCCAACAATATTTGAACGGACAAAAAAGCTGTTCGAAAAATACCAACGGTTCTTTATGGTCTTAATCGGTTTGGTTCACGGCACCACCAATATGGGAGGCGGCCTGCTAACTGCTCTGGTCAGTTCGGCCTTTTCCGAAAAGTCAGAAACCCGCTCTCATATCGCCTTTGGCTACCTCATGATGGCGATGATTCAACTCCTCCTGCTTTTGGTCATTTCTAGCCCAACTATTGATCTAAAAATTCTTTTTCTCCCGATTCTGTCAGCCGTCACTTATTCTGTGTGTGGAAACTGGATTTTTCGCCTCTCTCCTCAGCTGGTTTACCAACATTTAATGACCTTTCTTCTCTTGTTGCTCGCGGCTACAATGATTGCGTTTTAGAATTTTGTGAAGTCAACCTGTTCTCCGTTTGGGGTGGCTGATGGGATTTGAACCCACGGCCCCCTGAGCCACAGTCAGGTGCTCTAACCAGCTGAGCTACGAGCGCGATTGGGGGGCGACCGGCGCTGTCGGGGCCGCGGGCGCCGTTTGGGGGAAAGATTGCGGAATGGCCTGCGGCAGTTCCGGCAACTTCCCGCCGGGCCTCGCCCTTTGATGGCATTTGACGCACTGGTTGATCAAAAGCATATAGTTGATATAGGCGCCGACAAAATCGTTCTCCCTGACTTTTGCCTGCATGAGTTCCGCCTGATTCAAAGTGTCGAGCATCCCTTTCAGAAGAATTCCCTCCGTGTCGTTTTCGGGATTGAGAAATTTTAATTTGTATCCCGACCTTATTGTTTTGATCAGTTGGGCGGTGTTTTCCGCCGCCTTTTTTATGTCTCCCTCGAGAAAATTCCGGAGAAGGCCCACCAGGTCGTCGGACTGCTGGGCCATCAGATCGTGGGCGTTGCCGATTTCCGGCTTGGCCCGGGATGATTTCCCGAAGTATTCCAGAATCGTCTCATTGGTCACCGTTTCGGCGCCCGTCCGGAGTGTCACGAAAAAAACGATCCCCACTGTCAAAAGGAGGTAAAAGGCGCTTTTTTTCGGCGGAATGCGCATGGAACGATTGACAGGATGCATTATTGGACAATTTTCGAACCGCTTGCAAGGAGTTTAAGTCTTTTCATGGCCTCCGCCGATTCGTTTTTCATTTTGCCATATAAGGTAGAGGGTGTCCAGCACGACGAGGTAAAAAGGGAGTTGATATTGAAAGATCCGGGTCATTCGGGTTTTCTTTTTCCCCAGGGGCTCAAAGCGGTAATCGATTTTCACCCGGGCGCCGCCAAGGAGAGGCAGATTGATCTTTAATGCCTGCATGGAAAACTCGACAGGCGGAATGGATTTGACGATTTTCCAGTCGATTGTTCCCGAAAAAAATCGGGCCGTTCTCACTTTTTCGTGGGCCCTGTCCCCCGTTTTTGCCGGCTTTGCGACTTGACCCGTAACCGACAAGGTTACAGGATGCCATTCGGGCCAGTGCCTCATGGTGGTTGCATAGGCAAAAAATTTGTCCATGGGACATTCGGCGACGATTTCGTTTTTCAGTACGCGTTTCATATTTAATCGCCGACAATCTTCACCAAAACCCTTTTCTTTCTTCTCCCGTCGAATTCACCGTAGAAAATCTGTTCCCACGGACCGAAATCGAGTTTTCCGTTCGTCACGGCGACAACCGCCTCACGCCCCATGACCTGCCGCTTGATATGGGCGTCGGCGTTGTCCTCGCCGGTGTCGTTGTGGCGGTATTGACCGATCGGCTCATGAGGGGCGAGCTTTTCCAGAAAGGCCTCGAAATCCTGATGAAGGCCGCGCTCGTCGTCATTGATGAAAACCGAGGCCGAGATATGCATCGCATTGACCAGGCAAAGCCCCTCCCGGATGCCGCTCTTTTTAAGGGCCACCGTAACTGCGGGTGTTATATTGACAAACGCCCGCCTTGTTTTGGTCTCAAACCACAATTCTTCGCGGTAGGATTTCATCTGTGGGGTGGATACATAGACGATTTTCGAACCGCGTGCCAGCGGTTTTCGACGGCGGCTTGATGCATGACCGATAAATGGTTACAATCCACGGAGTCTTATCCATGAAAAAACTACGCACCATTTTCTTCATCATCGGCGGATTCTTCCTGATCTCCTATTTTATCTCGTTTGTGACAACCTTGTTCGTCGACACAACCTTCGTTCCGGGTGATGCAAGGCGTTTCGATCCGGTAGGGTCGTTTGCAGAGATACGTCGGTATGCCGGTGATGGGGTGGAGTTGCTCTCTTTAGAGGCTGAATGTGTCCGGTCCGATGGAACGATCGACTTGAAGGCCGACTACGTGCGCGCCGCGATGGTACCGGTGAAATATCACTTTGTCCAAAAGCTGACCCGGCCGCCGGAAGAGGCTCCTCCGATCGGGGCTGGAGGAAGCCCGGACGGTTCCTGGTATCAACCAATCAATATCGATGTCTCGACCCCCTGGAGGTCTTGGGCGGTTCAGCGACAGAGAGGCACGGCTCGAACAAATTATGTGTACATGAACCTAGGCATGAAGCGAGACCTCCTTTCCGTGGAAGGCGGGTTGCCGAGTCCCGTAATCCCCCCTCCGGCCTGTCCTTTCGACGCGCTTTGGCGAATCGCTTTACAACAAGGTGCTTCCAAGGAGGCAGTGGCCGAGATCGATTATAAGCCTGACGGCTATCATTTTTCGATACCGGACACTTCGACCAGACTCCATTTTGGGTTGGACTGTCAACTTCGCTAGAAAACGGGGAAAAAAGATAAATGGAAAACTTCATTGCTAATCCCTGATTCGAGTCATTGTCATTGGGGTGGCTGATGGGATTTGAACCCACGACCCCCTGAGCCACAGTCAGGTGCTCTAACCAGCTGAGCTACAGCCACCATTGATCAAATACTCATTTATTACGATCGTTGGGATTTTGTAAAGCTTCTAACGAGGGTTAGGGATTTAAGGGTGCGGGCTGAAACGCAGAATGCGGTACGAAAATTTGTTTTCCCCGACCCAAAGATAATTTCCGTCCCACGCCATGCCGATGGGAAGAAAAAGCTTATTGCGGCCGATCGACGGCTTGACCCCCGGCGGCTCCATCCCCTTCCCGCCGGGCGCCGGGCGCGACAGGTCGGTGTTTCCAAGAATGGTGTCGGCTTCTTTTCCCGCAAGAGCGTCCGCAATATTTTTCCAGATCCGCACCCGGCTCGCCCCCGTCTCGGCGACAAAAAGGCGGCCATCGGCCACAAAGGCATACTGTGGCTGATTAAAAGAGCCGATCCGCCGGGGCTGGCTGTTGGCGCTCAAACCGTCCACGGTAAACAGCTCGACGTTCGGCGAAGGGGAGCCGGTGGGATGGACCCCGACCACCAGATACTTGCCGTCGCTTGAGATTCTCCCCGGGTTTTCCGCCGACAGCGTAAAGATCGGATTGTCATTCTGGCCCGGCAGGCCGCGCCAGACGTAAATTTTTTTGGCTTGCGCGTCCGAAAGGTAAAAATAGGCGCTATCCAGGGCAACGCCGCGCAAGTCTTGGAAGGTGACATTGCCGATCCGATCGGTGAACACCCTTGTCGGCTGTTCCCCGTTGTAGGGGAGTTTGTCCCAAATCGCGACCTTCCGATGGCCGGCGAGGACAAGCGCGCCTCCGTGGATTTCGCTGTCAAGCATCCCGCCGTTGAGAGAATACACCAGGTCCGGATAGGCGCCGCTCTCATCCGGCAGGTTTTTCCAGACGTACATTTTTCCGTCGAAATCCGAAACGGCAAAGAGGCCGGTTCCGTCGGTGGCCAAAATCGGATTCGTGATGAAATAATGCGTGGCCAGCGTGTTGGTGTCGACATCCGGACTGCCGATTGCAAAATCCGGTTTTTGATTCTCACTCGTCGGCATCGACTGATAGGCAACGATACGATTGCCGTTGGCGAGCGACAGATAGAGGCGATTCCCGGTAGCCGCAACACCGGAACCGTCTCCCGTGCTCCTTCCGCCGAAAAATGCGTCACGTCCTCTTGAAACGCGCACGATCAAATCCGGCGCGTCGTCATCTCCCGTTGGGAACGAATTCCAGACGACAAACGCGCCGTTTAAAAGGCCGAGCAATTTGCCGTCCGCAGTGATTGTCGGGCCGAAAAGGTATTCAGGGTGAACTTGCGGATTGGGCGCCCCGATGGCGAGCGGGTCGCGAATGGCGAAGTCGTAGGGCTGGTTGTCCCGCGTCGGGAAGGTCTTCCAAAAAAAGGTCGCGCCGTCTTTAAAGCCGTTGTGATCGCCGATCACCAGATGAGTTCCGTCACTGGCGATCGAGCGCGGCGTGCCAAAACCGTCGTTTGCCAGCGTCACATCGGGGGCCTTGTCGGCGCCGGTTGGAAATGTGTTCCAGATAAACACCTCTTTGCTCCAAGTGCTGGTGACCACCAATTTGGCACCGTTGGTCCAGACCGCCCACGGCCAGCTGATTCTGCTGCCGGCGCCGCCTGGTCCGGTGAAAGTGCTCAAGGCAAAATCGGCTGGCTGGGTGTTTTGCGTCGGGAACGTTTTCCATATCAACACCCGGTTGTTGTAGGTGTCCGCAACCACCAGATGTATTCCGTCGGTAGCGACGGCGATGGGCCAGTTGAGCTGATTGAGTCCCTGCCCGGGATCGTTGGAATCAAAGTCAGGCTGACCGAGGACAAGATCGGGCGGCTGGTTGCCGTTGGGGAGGGTGTTCCAGATAAGGATGCGGTTGTTGGTCCGGTCCGCCAGAATCAAACGGGTGCCCTCGGTGGCGATGCCGCCATTGTGGTTGAAGAGGAGTGGCCCGCCGCTTTTGTTGAAATCGATCGCGGAAAGGGCGATGTCCGCCTCCTGCCCCGAACGAAACCAGCCGGAAGTTTTGGACGCGGCTGTTTTGTATTGCGCACCGGTCCGGGTAACGGTCATGGAATTTTGTTCAGACGGTTGAGGCGCATTTTGTTGAGACAGGTTTTGCGGGGTTTGGGAAGACGTGAGCGAAAACCAGATGCGGCAGGGCTCCGGCAGACCGGGGTCTTCGGCCTTAAGCTTCTCGCAACCGGGAGGCGGGGGCGGCTTGTCGGCGGCTATTGAATCCCCGGCCGGCCCCAGAAGCGGGATGAAACCAAAAAGTTGCAGTGATAAAAACAGGTATCGCATTCGTTTGACTTGGAGTGGTAAGTAAGGATCATGATTCTCGTCTCAAAAAGTCAAGGTTTTTTGCGGTCCAATCTTGATTCCCTGTACGCCGCCACCAACCGCCGGGAATTCGTCCACCCCGATCCGCTGGAATTTGTCTATCGTTACGACGATCCATGCGACCGGGAAGTGGTAGGGCTTGTCTCGTCGGCGCTGGCCTACGGGAACGTCAAACAGATCTTGAAGAGCGTTTCAGGCGTCCTCGAAAAAATGGGAAAAAATCCGGCACAATTCTTGAGCGCCGCAAGCGAAAAGGATTTGCGCCGGATATTCAGGAAATTTTACCACCGCTGGCACCGGGGGAGGCATCTGGTTAGTCTTCTTGTCGGGATCAAGCGGGTCCTTGAGGAGCACGGAAGCCTGGAAAAGGCTTTTTTGAAAGGCTATGGCCCCTCCGACGACACCATCCTCCCGGCGCTCTCCGCCTTTGTTTCCCTGCTTGGAAAATTGGGAGGACCGGAGGTGTTGGAGATGCTCCCGCCGCCGGAACGGGGGAGCGCCGCCAAGCGGCTTCACATGTATCTCCGGTGGATGGTGCGAAAGGACGATGTCGAGCCCGGCGGGTGGGATCAGGTTCCCCCCTCCAAGCTGGTGATGCCGGTGGACACCCATATCCACCGGATCTGCCGGAAACTCAAAATGACCCGGAGAAAACAGGCAAATTTGAAGACCGCATTGGAGATCACTGAAAAATTCCGGAAGATTGTCCCGGACGATCCGGTAAAATACGATTTCGTGTTGACGCGATTCGGGATTCGCGACGATCTGGATTATGAAGAGATGATCAGATCAGTTGCCGCAAAACGTACTGCAAAATCCCCCCGTGGCGGTAATATTCCAGCTCCACCGGCGTATCAATCCGGCTGACGGCCTGAAACGATTTGCCGGTGTCTGTTTTGACTTTCAGAATCTTGCCCGGAGAAAGATTTTCGCGGATCCCCGCAATCTCATAGACCTCTTCGCCCGTCAGCCCCAGTGATTCGCGGTTTTGTCCCTCCGTAAATTGCAGGGGCAGAACCCCCATGCCGATCAGGTTGCTCCGGTGAATTCTTTCGTACGATTCGGCGATCACGGCCTGAATGCCCAGAAGCCGTGTTCCCTTCGCCGCCCAGTCGCGGGACGAGCCGGAGCCGTATTCCTTTCCGGCAATGACCAGGAGAGGGACCTTTTCTTTCTGGTATTTCATCGACGCGTCATAAATGCTCATTCTCTCGCCGTCAGGCAAATGCCGTGTCCATCCCCCTTCAACGCCGGGGACGAGAAGATTTTTCAGCCGGATGTTGCCGAAGGTGCCGCGGATCATCACTTCATGGTTGCCTCGGCGGGAACCATAGGAATTAAAATCTTTTGGGTCTACACCGTGGGATGTCAGATATTTGGCCGCCGGGGAGTCTTTCGCAATCGATCCGGCGGGCGAAATATGGTCGGTTGTCACCGAGTTGTTTAAACTCACCAGCACGCGGGCGCCGGGAATATCGGCCGGCAGGGCGGGTTGGCGGGGCATTTGTTCAAAGAAGGGGGGTTTTCTTATATAGGTGGAATCGGGCTCCCAGGCGTAACGATCCCCTTCCGGCACGGGGAGGGCCTGCCAGAGTTCATCCCCTTTGTAAACATCACCGTATTTTTCAATGAACATTTCGGGTTTCACCGATTTGCGGACGGCGTCGCCGATCTCGCCGGTGGAGGGCCAGATGTCTTTCAGGAAAACATCCTTCCCTTTTTTATCCTTTCCCAGCGGTTCATTGTAGAGGTCGATATCCATCCGCCCGGCCAGCGCATAGGCGACAACCAGCGGCGGGCTGGCCAGATAGTTGGCGCGGACATCCGGGTTGATGCGTCCTTCGAAATTGCGGTTCCCGGAAAGGACCGCCACGGCCACCAGGTTTCCCTGATGAATCGCCTTGCTGATCGCCTCCGGCAACGGGCCGCTGTTGCCGATGCAGGTGGTGCAACCGTAGCCGACGACGTGAAATTTCAGCGTCTCGAGTTCTTTTAAAAGTCCCGCCTCTTTCAGATATTCGGCGACAACTTTTGAGCCGGGGGCGAGGCTGGTTTTTACCCACGGTTTGACGGTTAGGCCCCGTTCGTTTGCTTTTTTGGCCAGCAATCCGGCGCCGATCAGCACGGAGGGATTCGATGTGTTGGTGCAGGAGGTTATGGCGGCAATCACGACAGAGCCGTGCGTCAGCTCGGCGCTTTTGCCCTCCAGTTGCACCGCCACCGAACTTTTGTCGAGGCCCTTTGTGACCTCCCCGAATGATTTTTTAGCATTGGTCAGCGGAACCCGGTCCTGCGGCCGTTTGGGGCCTGCCAGCGACGGAACCACCGTGGCAAGATCGAGCTCCAGCACATCGCTAAATTCGGGATCGGGCGTCTCCTTTGTCCGAAAAATCCCTTGAGCCTTGGCATAGGCCTCGACAAGGGTGATCTGCTCTTTTTTGCGTCCCGTTAAACGCAGATAATTGAGCGTCTCGCCGTCGATGGGAAAAATGCCGCAGGTGGCGCCATATTCGGGGGCCATATTGGCGAGCGTTGCGCGATCGGCGAGTGTCAGGCGACTAACCCCTTCCCCGAAAAATTCCACAAATTTTCCGACCACCCCTTTCTTGCGGAGTATTTGTGTCACCGTCAACACGAGATCGGTCGCCGTGGCTCCTTCGGCAAGCATCCCCGTCAGTTTAAAGCCGACCACCTGCGGGATAAGAAGGGGCAGAGGTTGCCCCAGCATGGCCGCCTCCGCCTCGATGCCGCCGACCCCCCAGCCGAGCACACCAAGACCGTTGATCATCGTCGTGTGGCTGTCGGTTCCCACCAGCGTGTCGGGATAGACCCAAATCCCCCCTTTCCCCCCTTTGACAAAGGGGGGCGGGGGGGATTCCATTACCACTCGTCCCAGAAATTCAAGATTCACCTGATGCACAATGCCGGTGTCGGGCGGCACCACTTTGAATGTCTTAAAGGCCTTTTGTCCCCAGCGCAGGAAAAGATAGCGTTCTTTATTCCGCTCGAATTCTTTTTGGGCGTTGATGGCGAAAGCCTGCTTCGAACCGAAGGCATCCACCTGCACCGAATGGTCGATTACCAGCTCGGAGGGCATGAGCGGTTCTATCTTGGCGGGATTTCCGTTAAGCTCCACCATGGCGTCCCGCATGGCGGCCAGGTCACAGACCGCCGGAACGCCGGTAAAATCCTGCAAAAGAACACGCGCCGGCATGAAGGCGATTTCTTTCCGGCTCTGTACTTTGGGGTCCCATTGCGCCAAGGCCTCGATATCGGCGGCGGTGACGCTTTTGCCGTCTTCGCATCGGAGCAGGTTTTCCAGGAGGATTTTCAAGGAGAAGGGAAGACGGGCGATCTTGAACCCCTTTTGTTCAAGGAGGGGAAGGCTGAAATAGGTATAGCTTTTTTTTCCGACTGCGAGAGTACTTTCTGTTCCGAAGGAATTTTTCGACATGTTAACGGCTCCTACAATAATTCATCCGCCTTCGCCGCAAAAATAAAATCGCTTTCCGTGAGACCGTCGATCTTGTGCGTCCAGATGACGATTTTGACCTTTCCCCACGCCAGATGGATGTCGGGATGATGTCCCTGCCCCTCGGCCATTTCGCCCACCTTGTTGGTAAAATCGAGCGCCGGGCGAAAACCTTTGAAGGGATATTCCTTTTCCAGATGGTGCTCCCCCACTACTTTCCATCCGGTTTTAAGCTGTTCGAAATATTTCTGAATCTCCGGCCCCTGTAGCGGCGGCACCCCGCCTCTGCAGGGGATGCACTGTTTTTTGGAGAGTTGGGTCGGCATGACGACCTCCTTAGCCTTTCAATCTGTTTCCCGCATTTTTCCATCAGGGGTAACCAATTTAAACCCGTGACAAAATGTCACGACTTCACTGCCTTCCTCTTTGAGCCTCTGTTTTAACTTTCTCCAGTAAGCTCCAGAATCTGGGCTCTCTGGGTATCAGTAGACCCAATTCCTGAATCTTTCTTAATCAAATCCAAAAATTTCTTAGTAAATCGAACCACACCGTTTGCAAACCTTTCGATTTCTTCGGGTTTTGTAATTTCTGGAGCTTTGTATTCAACGGTCAGCCCCTTGTCCGTACGCATAATGTCAATGCGAACCATTAGCTGTGGGATTCCATCTAAGGGATGAAGAAAAAGTCCGTCCCGAATTAGCACCGCGTCCTCAATCCACTCCTTTGTTTCCGTGACGATTAAATCGTCAATTATTTTTGCTACTACTCTCTTTTCCTTTAGAGCATTATTGCGTAGCATATTGAGAACCGCGCCGCCAACCTTCTTCTTATCTTTATGAAAACCGTGCACAACCGAGTTCACTATACCCTCTGAGGACAACAATTTTGCAAGCAAATCCAGATGAGTTTTAATTGCGCTGAAAAAACCTTGAACATGCAAGTGTAATACTGGCAACTCCGCTATTGGATAAGTTTTTTCTAAATTCCAAGGGCTTTGCTTCCACTGATGTGCGATGGTTTGTGTGTGTCCCGCGCAATGTTGGACAAGGTTACCGCAAATCGTTCTAATCGCATCTTGCGAAAAACGTATCAGCCCAGCTTGAGCCGAACAAGAAAATATGATTTGCCTACTTACTCCTTCCCAATCGTTTAGGTTAAATAGTGCTATATCAACTGTGCTGGATGGAACGAGAAAATGAACAGGCACTTTCCCCTCAACACTTATGGACCCCTTAGTTGCAACTTCTCCCATATGAATCCTTCTTCTTTACAATGTCTCTGAGGCTTTGTCTTGAGTCATCATTGATCTTTCCTTAGGTCTTCCACCGATTTCACCAAATTGGTCAACATTTTGGCGATGATATCGAGTTGTTCGTAGTAACTGGCATACTGTTTTTCATCGATAAGTTTTTTCC